>UQNC01000004.1 GCA_900542175.1 uncultured Collinsella sp.
GCCTCCCTTTTCTCGAACCTTAATTTCAAAGTCCAAGAAATGGGATGCAGTTCAACGATAGGTGGGGCTCGCTATTATTTTGACCCACAGACGTTCATCATGTTTAAGGGTCGTCAAAAGATTGATGGAAGAACCTACATTTTTGGTGACTATGGCCTCGCAAATGGATGGTACAAAGACGGAGTAGATTGGTATTACTGCTCTAACGGTATTGCGGCCACTGGCTGGAAACTCGTTAACGGCGCTTGGTATTATCTCGACCCAGCCTCCGATGGTAAGATGTCCGTTGGGTATTTAGACCTTGGCAATGCAGCTTATTATTTAAAGCCTAACGGGGCTATGGCTGTTGGTTGGACCCAGGTCGAGGACGGCTGGTATTTCGCCTCCCGATCTGGTGCACTAATTTCTGGCTGGTATAAAGAGGGCACGAGCTGGTATTACCTGGACCCTGTTAGCCATCTCATGAAAACGGGCTTATTTGAGGTGGGCGGTAACGATTGTTTTGCAAACCAGAGCGGTAGGCTTGTGGTTTCAAGCTGGGTTACCGTTAATGACGGCGTTCAAAGATACGCTAATGATAATGGATATCTTTGCAAGGATGTGATTCGCGAAAACGGCACTATCCTAAAAACCGCTGGAGCTGATGGTTGGCAGGTTGCGTCCGGCTGGGTTAATGTCGCAAACCTTAGGTTTTACGCTGAGCCCGGAACGGGTGCCATTCATCTTGGATGGCTGCAGATTGACGGCGATTGGTATTGGCTTGATGCCGATTCTGGCGTGATGAAGACCGGATGGGTTTTTACTGGCGGTGCATGGTATTGCCTAAACGCTGACGGAAAAATGGCAACTGGTTGGAAATGCCTGAATGGAACATGGTATTACCTTGAGTCCAATGGAAGCATGCACGTTGGCTGGCTTAAAGATTCGGGTAAGTGGTATTGGTTAGACGGCAGCGGCGCTATGGCAACGGGCGCAAGGACCATCGATGGCGTTCGTCGAGTTTTCTGGAGCGATGGACAGTGCGACAAAGTTGGCTGGCAAAATCCATCCCAGTATCCTCAGGTCAGTTCTTGGACTGTTCGGCTGCCTAGCTATTGCACCGGATACTTTACCTATGTGACCCCTTCTCGCATTTCTGTCGAAGCAACGCGGGAAGATTGCGTGAACGCCTTTATCCAGCGCGCCTATGAGTATATTGGTACGCAATATATTGAGCCTTGGTCTACCGCTCCCGGTGGAGCTGTTGATTGCTCTGGTTTTGTCTTGCAGTGCCTTTATGCTACTGGCATGGATATGGGTGTTTACAACCCTTATAACCATCGCTGGGATCCAAGCCAAACCTATAATTCCATGAATTGGTATCGAAGCAATATCTTTATGCCCGTGAGCACGAACTCAATTCAGCGTGGCGATGTGATTTATTATCGCGGGCATATCGCAATTGCACTTGGCGGCGGCTTGATGATTGATTCCTGGCCTCATCAAGGTGTCGGAATTCATCCTATTGGCGCAAGGGGAAATGTAATCGGCGCAGCTCGTCCGTTTATTTAATTGATTTGCTGCAAGGCGGTCGATATCGGTTTGGGGGGGCCTGAAATGAATGCTCGGATTGATCATCGAATTTGCTGGCGAGTAATTCGCTTGATGCTATTTTCCGCCTTACTCTCAGTTACAGCCCCCGCATTTTCTTGCACTGCTTATGCCGTGGAAGAGGGGGCGGATAACGGTGTCGTAGAGCGCGACTCGACAGGAGGGCCGGGAGCATTGGTCGGTGGCGGTTGCTCTCAAGACTCCAGCGATTGTGCCGACAAAACAACGGAAGATTCGAGCCTACAGGTTGTCGAAAGCCATGACCCGTCGACTACAGAACAACTATCTGGATGGCAATGGAACGGTTTGTCCTGGTATTACTATCTAGATGGCTGTCGTTTGACCGGAATGCAAAATATTGACGACTCGCTGTACTACTTGGACCCCGCTCGTGACGGCGCAATGAGCTGCGGCTGGATTTTTACTGAAAATAAGTGGTATTACGCGGGTCCGTCAGGCGCTTTGGCAAGTGGCTGGCAGTTTATTGGAGACCAATGGTACTGGTTTGACTCCCTTAACAGCTGTTCTATGGCTACTGGTCGACGTGTTATTGATGGGCACCCTTATCTTCTTGGAACCTATGGATTGATTAATGGATGGTGCCTTGATAACGGTTTATGGTATTGGGGTAGCAATGGTGAAGTCTTAACCGGCTGGCTTCAAACTGGCAATAACTGGTATTGGCTTGATCCCGCCAATGATGGTGTTATGTCTAGAGGAATCGTTTCTGTCGGTTCGTCTCGTTACTATTTATCGGATTCCGGCGCAATGGCTGTTGGTTGGGCGTTTGATGGGACGGACTGGTATTACGCTGACGGTTCCGGCGCACTTGCATCGGGCTGGCGTTTGGTGAATGGCGTTTGGTATTGGCTCGATGTCGCAAATGACAATAGAATGGCTACCGGCTTTTTTGTCATCGGATCCAATCAATATCATTTTTCTTCAACGGGAGCGCTGTCACTCGGCTGGTTTATGAGCGATGGAGACTGGTATTACGCTGAGCCTTCTCATGCGTCGGGCATTGTAAAGGCGGGATGGCTGAAGGACAATAGCCAATACTATTATCTCGATCCTGCCGCCGACGGTAAAATGCTGCTAGGTCATTTTTCTGTAAATGGGAAAAGCTATTATGCAAAAGCTTCAGGCGCTGTTGCTTGTCGTGAATGGGTAGATGTCCAGGGCTCGGTCCAGGATGAGCCGTCTAAGGCTTTTGCTGGTTCTGATTGCTCATTGTGTGGAGCGTTGCGTAGTGGAAAGCTATTTACAACAAACGGTGATGGTGAATTAGCCGAAGCTCACGGGTTTGTGACGCTTGGAGGGTGCAAGTTCTATGCTGATCCAACCGATGGCTCCCCCTGCGCTGGATGGAAGACCGTTAACGGAAAATGGTACTTCTTTGATGAGACCGCTGGCTATGCACGATCTGGCTGGCTGTACAAGGATGGCTCCTGGTTCTATTTGGACCCATCTGCCTACGTTATGAAAACCGGCTGGGTTTCCGTTAACGGATCTTGGTATTACTTGAATTCGTCTGGTTATATGCAAACAGGGTGGCTTAACCTGGGGGGTACCTGGTATTGGCTTGACGCTAGTGGCGCCATGGCTACTGGCTGGCGCGTTGTGGACGGATCCTGGAATTACTTCATGGCCAACGGCGCGTGGGTGTCAGACTATATGGATGCTAAGGCTCAAAGTTATTCAAGCAATACAAATTGGCTGATACTTGTCGATACATCACGTTGCGTTACGAGTATTTACACTGGATCCTGGAATAACTGGTCCTTAAACCGTCGATATGTATGTTCGACGGGAAAAGCTAGCACGCCTACGGTGATAGGGGAGTATCAAGTCTACGGTAAGGGATACTCCTTTGGGCATGGATATACTTGCTATTACTACACGCAGTTCTATGGTGATTACCTATTCCATTCTTCGCCCTACTATGTCAACAGCAATCGCGTGATGGATCCTACGATGGGGGTCCCGTCCTCTGCCGGATGCGTGCGTCTTGAGATTCAGGACGCAAAATGGATTTACGATAATATTCCTTATGGAACGAAGGTTGTTACGTATTAACGAAGACTATTAATTAGACTGATAAAAGGGTGTTCATGTCGATAGGGTAACTAATGTTACATTCGATACGCGGCATTTACGCGATTGTTTGTTGCTTTGGACTATAGATATTATTTTTGTCTAGAGTAAATACAATGTGTCTCAATGGTGCGCGTTGTTAATTTGGGTAAGAGGATCACTTGAAAGAAAAGTCACTTAAGTCAAACATGCTATGGAACTCTATCGGTTCTTTATACTATTCAGGCTGCCAATGGCTTATTACCGTTGTTGTAGCAAGGCTTTCTAGTACCTACGGAGCCGCTGGATTGCTTTCAGTGGCGATGTCAGTATCAAATATTTTTTCGCAAATTGGTCTTTTTAGAATTAGATCATACCAAGTGTCCGACATTCATGAAAAGGTATCGGCTAGGCAATACGTTGGTTTTAGAATTGTTACCATCGTCTTGGGCTTTGCAATTACATTAATATATATGTGCTTCACTTGTTCAAGAGATAGTTTTATTGCTATATTGCTTTATCTGGCCTTTCGCGCTGGAGATGTTTTTATTGATGTGCTGCACGGGGTCGATCAGCAACATCAAAGGATGGACTACTGCGGTATCTCGATGATTATTCGAGCAACCCTATTTCTTGTTGCCTTTATTATTGGATTGGGATTTTTTGATAGCTTAGATATTGCATTGCTTGGCATGGTAGTTGCCACCTATCCCGTGATTATTTATGACTATAAAATTGCATCTCGATTTACGAACGTATTGCCTTCTTTTAATCTTTCGACTAGTAAACATTTATTTCAGTCATGTCTGCCCGCCGTAGTCGGCATGTCTCTCTGTTCAGTAGTCGTTACATATTCTCGTCAGTTCTTAGGGGAGTGTTATGGTTCCTCATCGCTTGGCATTTATGCGACTGTCTGTACGCCGATCGTGATCATTCAAGCTTGCGCTTCATATGTTTATGCCCCTCTTCTGGGGTCATTTGCCGAACGATTTGAGGCTAAAGACGTCCAGGGCTTTTTCCGACTTGTTTTTACCGTTGCTTTGTCTATGTTTGCCTTGTTTGCGGTGTGTGCTGGCGTTTTCGTTTTCTTTGGGAACGATTTGCTCCGCATGGTTTTCGGAGGCACAATCTCTCGCTATGATTATTTAATTTATGCAGGCCTATTTAGCTCTGCTTTTACAGCATTAGTAGCATTTTTAAGTGACCTTCTAATTAGTATTCGTGATATGTCTGGTTGCTTTATTGGAAATACCATCGGTTGTTTGGTCTCGTTCCCTTTGTCTTGGGTTTTGATTCCGCAAACGGGATTAAATGGTGCCAGCTATGTAGTTATTATTAGCTATTTTGTGACCTGCACAATCTTACTTGGCTTTCTCTATAGATCTGTTCGCAAGAGCACTGCTGATACTCAAGATAGTTAATTGGAATGGGTTTTCTAAAATGAATGATTCTGAGGCATTGTCGCACTTACAGGCGGCTGAACTTAAAATATTAGACGCGATCGCGTCTCTTTGTGCTAAATTTGATATCAACTGGTGGCTCGACGGGGGAACCTGCCTTGGTGCCATGCGACATAATGGTTTTATTCCTTGGGATGATGATATTGATATCGGCATGATGCGTTCAGATTATGAGCGTTTTTGTGAACTTGCACCTAAGGAGCTTCAGCCTGGGTTTTCCCTTCATAACTCACAAAATACAGATTGCTACGCGGCTATGTTTTCAAAAGTTTACATGGACGGTACTAGGTTTGAAAATCAAGAAGGAAGAGACGCCGGATCTGCGATGGGTATTTTCGTAGATGTATTTCCTTACGATTATTTGTATGTTGATGCTAATTTGCGTTCTCGACAGATAAAAACTGCTTCTTCCGCTCAACGGCTTTCTTATCTATACCATTCAGGGAGTATTTCTGTTCCGCATAAGGGCATGCTTGGTGAAATCGAAAAGGCAGTCTGTGTTTTGCTCCATGGTATTGAAAGGATGCGTTGTAAGGATCCTCGCCAATATCAGGACAGATTTGATAACGCTATTGGCGATGATAACGTTGGACAAATTAGCAATGAGTGCCTGACGCTTGCCTGGCCTAATATGGCTCCCGTTCCAGTCGATGATATTCTTCCGACTTGTCGGGCAAAGTTTGAAGGTAGATCATATCCCGTTCCGAGATGCACGGAGCGCTACCTTACAACAATGTACGGTGACTGGAAGAGTATCCCGGCTCCCGAGGATCGCCATACACACTTACCATTGCTAATTGATTTCGGTGATGGGCAAATTTGGGAGTCTGGAAATTAGATGGCGCTGACATATGTGATTTTTTCAGCTCAATATCCGCCTCATGTGGGCGGAATTGAGAGCTTTACGCGTAATATGGCATACGCCCTTACGGAAAAGGGTGCTAGGGTAATTGTTGTTACAAACGATACCAATTCAATTGGAATAGACATTGAGACCGATTGCGGTGTTAAGGTCCTTCGCTTGTCTTGTTTTCCATTCGTTGATGGTCGCTTTCCAGTTGCTAAGCATGACGAGAAGAACCGTAATCTATGGAAATGGCTTGAATCCCAAGATGTTGACGGCGTTTTGATAAATGCGCGGTTCTATCTTCATTCAATTATGGGCATGAAGTATGCGCGAAGAAAAGGTCTAACGCCTGTCGTTCTTGATCACGGATCAGCTCATCTTTCATTCAGTAGTCCGTATCTTGACCCTTTCGTACGCATTTATGAGCATGCTATTACATTAAGGGGCAAAAGATATAAGCCAGCATACTACGGTGTATCTGAAAAAAGCGCTGAATGGCTTCGTCATTTTGGGATTACTGCCAAAGGCGTCATCCCTAATGCAATTGATGCAGAGAAATACCGTAACATGTCTTCAGGTCGCGATTTTAGAAATGAACTTGGATTAAGCGAAGACCCACTTATAGTTTCCTATGTTGGTCGATTTATTCCGGAAAAAGGAATCAAGTCTATCATTGACACTTCGAAAAGCTATCGACTTAATAAACTCGGGGTCCATTTTGTCCTGGCGGGCGATGGACCAATGACTTCTGCGGTTGAGCTGGCTCAGGGAGAGTCGCTTCACTGGGTGGGACGTCTGTCTGCATCTGATGTCTCCGCTCTTCTTCAACAGTCCAATCTACTTTGTCTCCCAACTCGTTCTGAGGGATTTTCAACAATACTGCTAGAAGCAGCTGCATGCGGGTGTCCTGCTGTTGTTACTGACGTCGGGGGGGCACGTGAGCTTATTCCGAGTAGCGATTATGGGACAATTATTAAATCGATGAGTGCGGAGTCGGTTGAGATGGCTGTGTATCAGATGGCATCTAGCCGATCGGTATTAAACAAGCAATCAAAATCAATTCAGGAATTGGTTGAGCTTGGGCATACATGGGCTAACTCGGCAGATAAGCTCTGCTCTGCTTTTGCTACGGCTAGGGACTAGCCGTCTGTTTATTGTTTTGTTTGGTTTTTTTGCCTCAACTTGATACTGACGACGTACACAATGGCCGCGATTACGACGAGTGCCCCTTCCTTGCGCTGGTAGCCTCGAGGACGTTCTCCGGGAAGAAGCGCTTGGTCCTGAGTTTCGGCATCCTCAGATTGAGTGACCGCGTGCATATCTCGATCGTGCGGTCATGGTATCCGTTCCTGCTGTTAGCGCCCTCGCCGTAGAACTGGTCGGCCTTCGCGTTAATCAAGGTGTATAAAATCTGCTCGGTGAGACTGTTTTGTAGATTCCACATGTCGATATCGCCGACGCTGAGCCGGTGCGTAGTGAACATTTCTAAGTGTCAAGTCTGCCAAGATCCGCAACAATTGATTTTAGATTCAGTTATTGATTCTCATGGCCATTAAACCAGGCGTGGAACTTGTCGAGATAGATGCGAAGGGTGCAGGTGCGCTTTGGCGCCTCTGACCTCTAACTCGTTACCATCAGTCGTCCTTCTGCATATGGAGAGTACGAACCGTTCGAGTTTGTTCATTCTGAGGAACAGCTTGTAAGGTGCCTTGAGCAGCGGGCTGTGTAAATAAGGTGAATAATGTCTGAGATTTTTGAGCCCAGGAACATCATCGTCACGGGCGGCTGCGGCTTCATCGGCAGCAACTTCGTGCACTACGTCGTGGACAACCACCCGGACGTCCACGTCACCGTCCTGGACAAGCTGACCTACGCCGGCAACCCCGAGAACATCTCCGGCCTGCCCTCCGACCGCGTGGAGCTCGTCGTGGGCGACATCTGCGACGCCGCGCTGCTCGATAAGATCGTGCCGGGCCACGACGCCATCGTGCACTATGCCGCAGAGTCCCACAACGACAACTCCATCGCAGACCCCGAGCCGTTCCTGCGCACCAACGTCGAGGGAACCTTCCGCCTGCTGGAGGCCGTCCGCAAATACGGCGTCCGCTACCACCACGTCTCCACCGACGAGGTCTACGGCGACCTCGCGCTCGACGACCCGGCGAAGTTCACCGAGGAGACGCCGTATCACCCGAGCAGCCCGTACTCGAGCACCAAGGCGTCCTCCGACATGCTGGTCCGCGCCTGGACCCGCACCTACGGCCTTCGCACCACGATCTCCAACTGCTCCAACAACTACGGCCCCTACCAGCACGTGGAGAAGTTCATCCCCAGGCAGATCACCAACATCATCGACGGGGTCAAGCCGAAGCTCTACGGCCGCGGCGAGAACGTCCGCGACTGGATCCACACCGAGGACCACTCCTCGGCCGTCTGGGGCATCCTCACCAAGGGGCGGATGGGGGAGACCTACCTCATCGGCGCGGACGGCGAGAGGGACAACATCACGGTCCTGCGCATGATCCTGGAGGCGATGGGCCGCGACCCCGGGGACTTCGACTGGGTCGCCGACCGCCCCGGTCACGACCGCCGCTACGCCATCGACAGCACGAAGCTGCGGCGCGAGCTGGGCTGGAGGCCGGCCCACACCGACTTCGCCGAGGGCCTCAAGCAGACCATCGACTGGTACGTCGAGAACGAGTCCTGGTGGCGCCCGGCCAAGGAGGCCACCGAGGCGCGCTACCGATGCCTGGTCCATTCAGTCTTCGTGCCTGCGTAAGAAGGAAAGGGTCTCGGTTGTGCTTTTACTCCAGCGTGCATCTTGTTTTTACTGGCCGGATTCTGCGAGCGAGCTGGCGCACTTGTAATTGTTGTCGACAACAGCTTGGCTGATGTTTAAGTTTTATCAAAGCGTCTAGGTTATCGGAAGACTAATATGGATGCTGTTAGGAGTGCAAATAGCCGTATATTTTCTATCGTACTAAGAGTTATCATCTTTCTGATCATCGAATGTATAAAGAATCACTTAGATGATGCCGCGAAGACATCGCGTTGATATTAAAGGACGGTTCGTACGTGACGAATTTGCCAAAAGTTCTTGTTGCGATTCCTGCTTATAACGAAGAGGAATGCATAGAGGGCACCATTCTTGAATTAAAGAGAGTGGCCCCGGAGTTTGACTTTGTCGTCATTAACGACGGCTCTCGGGATTGCACTCTCGAACTTTGTACGAGTTTGGGATGCAATGTAATTAATATGCTTATTAACTGTGGCTTGACGGTTGGATTTCAAACAGCAGCTCGTTATGCGTTGGAGAATGATTACGACTACATGGTTCAATTCGATGCGGATGGACAGCATCGGCCTGAGTATATTTCAGAGCTTGTTTCGAAGGCTCAATTCGACAACGCTGACATAGTAATTGGTTCTCGTTTTTTGTCGATGCGCAAAGATGTGTCAATGCGCATGCTTGGCTCGAGAATGATTACATTCCTCATTAAAATGTTAACTGGTAAAAGGATTAGCGATCCAACGTCTGGATTTCGACTTTTTAATCGTGACGTTTTAAAAGAATATGTTTGCAATGATACGCTCAATCCTGAACCCGAGTCCATCGCCTTCTTTATCAGGCAAGGCTATAAGGTGTCGGAAATACAGGTATCTATGCGCGAACGGCAGGGTGGAGAGAGCTATTTAAATCCAATTAAGTCGATCCAATACATGATTCGAGTATTCGTCACGCTTCTCATTGTTCAATGGTTTAGGTGATTGCATGTCAACTTCCTTGCGCGTGTTTCTTGTCGTCTGCGCTGTGATTGTTTTTATTTTCGTTGTTCACAACCTCAAAAAATGCAAAATACAGGTTTTGGATTCTGTTTTTTGGCTTTTATTTAGTACGAGCTTCGTGGTACTTGGTGTTTTTCCGGAAATCGCCTCCTTTTTTTCAAACTTATTAGGATTTATGTCTGCATCAAATCTTGTTTTTCTATATGTTGTAGCAGTCCTAGTGGTCCGTGATTTCGTAATTTCATTACGACTGTCAAAACATGAAGAGCGCCTCAATTCGCTGGTTCAGGCTGCGGCGCTTGATGCTAAGAGGAAATGAAACTGTTTGGCTCACTCATTACTGTATTGAGTTTCTCACAGTGTTATTTTTTTCTATGGCACTCTCAGTGTCTTGGCACCCATTCTTCTTCTATGCTTTTGGTTATATATGGCTGTTTTGCTATGTCTAATATATGATTTCCCGGGAGTTGTCCATTTGAAATAGAATTACTTTTCAAATTGTTTATTCACTTCGTTCGTGAGGTATTTCATGAGTTGGTCGCTGTTGTTCATCGAAGCTTTTATTGCGGCCGTTGCATTGATTTTGCCGGGCATGTTGGCTTCGCGGGCATTTGGAGTTCCCTTTAAACTGTCTCTTTCCTTTGGCCCTGTAATCAGTGTCTTCTTTTTGGTCTTTATGGGCATTGTTCTTCGGTTTACCGGTGCCGCTGGGGGCTATTTTGCTTTATTGATCTCGTTGTTCCTATTTGCCGTGGTCAGTGGCGTGGCCTGCTATTTGCGTTTTCACGGACGAAGCGCCTTTTTCGACACCGATATTGTCTCTCTGCGGCCATACCTGTGCGCCCTTGTCTTATCTATTCCCGTGTCGGCTTATCTCTTTGTTCGCGGCATTGGTCTTCCAGATAGTTTTCTTCAGGTTTATGACAATTCGTTTCATTTGAGTGTTATTCAGAGTATGAAGCATGCCTCTAGCTATTCAATCCTCTCGGTTGGTTCGTATCTCGAGGCCGGTTCCGAGGCGTTTAGCCCCAATGCAAGCGCCGGTTTTTATCCTGCTGCTTGGCATATCGTTGCTGCTCTTGTGGCGCGTACGTTCAATATTTCTGTCATGGCGGCCATTAACCTTACTAATTTTGTATTTGTCGCGTTTGTATTGCCCTTGGGCATTCAGTCCTTCATTGCGGTTATTACCAAGGGCGATGCGCGAAAGGGCGTTTGCGCAGCTGTTGTAGCGCTTGCTTCGACGGCCTTCCCTTGGACTTTGCTCTATTGGGGGCCTGTCTATCCAAATTTCGCTGCGTTTTGTGCCATTCCTGCTGTTGCCGCTGTTTTCATCTGGTTTATGCAAAGCTTTGAAGAACCTCGATCTGTTTGCACGACTCATTGTCCTGTCCTTGTGGCCTTGCTCTTTGGCATTGTGGCTCTAGTGGCTTTGCAACCGAATGCGGTTTTCACGCTTGGCATTCTTTTAGTTCCTTCGATTGTTGTTTGCGTGGGTGGTCAAATTGAATGCCAGCTGTTTCGCATGCAATCGATTTCGACCAAGTTTGCCTATTATGCATCACGCTGCCTTGTGCTTTTAGCTGTTGCTATAATTTGGATTTTAATGACAAAAGCAAGCTTTATGCAGGGGGTCATCAACTTCCACTGGCCTTCCTTTACATACATCTTTGATGCCGTGTGGAGGTCATTCTCCTTTTCCTTTAATGAGAATACGCCCTGTATTCTTCTTGCATGTCTTGTTGTCCTTGGTTGCCTCTGCGCCTTGGGCAATAGGTCCTTCCGTGGTTACTTCTTCGTCTACCTATTTTCCGTGGTTCTGTTTGTTGTCGATGCCACCCAAGACGGTTTTATCAGACATTTCCTTACCGGCTTTTGGTACACAGACCAATATCGCGTCGCCGCGATGGTTGCGCTGTTCAGTATTCCGCTTTCGACGCTCGGGCTTGATTTCATCCTCGGCAAAGTGCAGAACGCTTTTTCCGCTTCTGATGGAGCAGGTCGTTCGTCTAAATATCTTCCCCAGGCGTTTTGCGTCGTTTTGATTGTCTGCGGTTTGTTTTGGCCTGAAAGCGTAAATCCTGCTGTCAACAATTATTCGCCGGTCGGTTTTACCAAGAGCGTGTTCAATTACATGTACAGTATCAATGATATCGATAATAATCTGACGTCCGATGAGCTGGCGTTCCTTGGCGAAGTCAAGCAAATAGCCGGCGCTGAGCTGATTATCAACAATCCCTTTGACGGCAGCGTCTACGGATATGCCTTAAATGATCTAAATCTTATGTATCGAAAGTTCAGCTCTTTTGGCAAGGGTGAGACAATCGCCAGCAAGCAAATTCGCCATGGACTTGATCGCATTTCTTACGATTCGGTGATTGCGCGCGACGTTAAACAGGCTGGTGCCAAGTATCTTCTCGTTTTAGATTACGACGAGAACGGACGCGATGGTGTGGATATGCCTGGCTATCATAAGTCTGGCTGGACGGGTATTGATTCGATTGATGATTCCACCCCTGGTTTTTCGCTTGTTTTAAGCGAAAAAGATATGCGCCTCTACTCAATTGAATAGAGGCGCTGTCCTCATTTGCGGGCGCATGTAGGTTTTATCGTCCCGTTGTGCTCTTTTGTTTTGACTGGAAATACCATTTGGAAATCGGGCGTGGAAGCGCGTATAAGATGCCCGTAAGTAAGGCAATGATAGCGAAGCGGACAATAAGATATCCGATCCACGGCGCTAGCGGAAGATTCTCGACGATACCGGAAACATATTGGTAGGGAAACACGTTTAACTCAATAAGATGCATGCAGAAGAGCGGGAGCGTGTACTTTCCGATCCAAGCGATGGGCTTCGTGACGCGTGGAATATGCTTGCAAGCCATTTGACATAGCTTGAGAATCACTAATGAACCAAAAATGCTCCCGATGACATCCTGTGTCCCGTTAACGTAGGTGTTTGTCACCATGTAAAGCTTTCCAAAGCGTAGGGCTGAGTAGCCCCATATTCCCACCATGAACAACCAGCAGATGGGTTCGATTGAGTTTTCATCGAGTAGGGCGTGCTTTCTAATGATCTGTCCAATGTACAAAAAGAGTGTTGCACTTAACGCCTGTAGGATGCTCCAAGGAAGCCAAAAGATTTGAGCCAGAACGTTGCCGCAGAAGAAAAAACCCAGAACCAAAATTGTGGGATGTCGAAATTGATTAACGACGGTCAGGAGCATTTTGCCAAAGAAAAGCGCGAAGAGATACCAAAGGGCTCCAATAGCGGATACAAATGCCGGGGTTGCGGGCGTGATTCCTCCACAGCCGTAGAGGCTTGCCATAAACCAGTGGTTTGCTATCTCTATTGGGTTAGTTTTCCCTGTTAAGGCTGCCCCTAAGAACGAGCATCCAATTACGCCTATACAGGTAATCAGATAAGGCATCAGAAGCGATTTGGCATTCTTTTTAACGTAGTCGGGTGTGAGTTTAGCCTCGGGCTTGCTAAAGAATCCGCTGACAATAAAAAAGAGAGGCATATCAAATGAGTAGAATATGGAGGCAAGCCTATCTGGTGTCCCCAGATATATTGAGTGGCCAATGATGACGCCGGCAAGTGCTATTGCTTTTGCGACATCAAACTCGGGATATCTTTTTTTCACTGAATGCTCCTTAGCGGGGTCGTTGTTATTTGAAAGACCTTATTCGGTCATGCCGCCAATGCGGGCTTTTCAATAGGTCTTTAACTTCCAGTATTGAGTGTAGCTTATGGTCTGCTTGTTTGCAGGTGGCGGTCTTTGAGGATTCGGTCTCGTTCATGGCCATTTGTTATAATCGATTCATTTGAGTTGCATACCATATGTGTCATGCTTGTATTGGAGTCATTGTGTCGCAAAACCAGCCGCTCGTTTCGGTTCTCGTGCCTATTTGCAATGTCGAGAAATATCTCGATGAGTGCCTTAGCTCTCTTAAGAATCAGACTCTCAAAGATATTGAAATCATCTGCATCAACGATGGCTCTACGGATTCTTCCTTGGAGATCATCAATAGATTTGCGTCTGAAGATTCCCGATTCGTTGTTATTGATAAGCCAAATTCCGGCTACGGCGATTCCATGAATCGCGGTTTGGAGTCTGCGAAGGGCAAGTATATCTCCATTCTCGAGTCCGACGACTTCCTGGATGCCGATGCGCTTGAGTATATGGCTCGGCAGGCCGAGGACAACGCGCTCGATTTGTTTAAATGCAATTTCTGGCTCTATTGGTCGTCTTGCGATAGTTCTAGGCTAAATCGTCATGACGCCTATTTTCCCGCGATGAGCCAAGAGCTGATCGGCATGGGCGTTCATAGGCCCATCGATGCGCCTGACGCCTTCTGGGCCAAGCCGTCCATCTGGTCTGCGCTGTACCGGAAAGACTTTTTGGCTTCCAATAACATCTCGTTTCTTCCTACTCCAGGAGCATCCTTCCAGGACACGAGCTTCACTTTTAAGGTCCTCGCCTGTGCGCGGCGCGCAATGTATTCGGGAAAGGCGTTTTTGCACTATCGCCAGGACAATGAACACTCGTCGGTGAATAATCCGGGCAAGGTATTTTGTGTTTGCGATGAGCATCATGAGATGACGCGCTTCCTTAATGAGGATCGTCCTGATCTCAAGCCGGCGCTGGATCCCATTCGTGCGAAAGTGAAGTTCTACAACTACGATTGGAACCTTAACAGGCTGGCCCCCGAACTCCGTCGTGATTTCATCGCCGTCTTTTCGTCTGAAATGGCCGAAGAGCTGCAGTCGAATAACATTATTTGCGCCGAGGCTCCGTTTGATCGTTATGGGTTTAATCCTGTTGAGTTTGCTCGTGCTAAGGACTTTGCTGAGAATGCGGATCTTCTCGCTGTCCAGTATTCACTTATGGGGTCCGGTAAATTCAATACGATTCGCGAGTACTTTGCGGCTGGCGGCTTTTCTATGGTGGTTCGTATGATGAAGAGAAAGCTTCGTCGTTAATATGTCTTCTTCATATTGCCCGTTGCTGTCAATCGTTGTCCCTGTTTATAACGTCGGCGGCTACTTACTGGATACCCTCGACTCGATTGCGGCTCAGTCATACAACAATATCGAGATTATCTGTGTTGATGATGGATCCACAGATGGGTCGGGCGAGCTGCTCGACTTGTATGCCGCTCGCGATTCTCGATTTGCTATCTATCACGAAGTTAACCGGGGAGTTTCCGCTGCTAGAAACTTTGGTATCGATAAGGCTCGTGGTGAGATTATCCTTTTTGTCGATGCCGATGACTTGCTTAAGCCTAATGCCTGTGATGTCGTTCGCCAGGCCTTCGACAATGACAGCCAGGTGGATATCTTAAAGTTCTCCGCCGATCCCTTTCCGATCGAGCTTTCCAATCCGTGGCTTACGTCGACGTTGTCATTAGATGATGAAGAGTATTTCGGCTACAGCGATAAGCTCGTCTTTTATGCTAAGACTAGGCCGTTTCCCTGGAATGGAGCTTATCGCCTTTCCTTCTTGCGCGACCATGAGCTCTATTTTCCTGTCGGATTGACTCTTGGCGAGGACCAGGTGTTTTCGTTCGCTACGCTTGGAAGGTCTTCTCGCACAAAGCTTCTTTCTGATTCACTTTACGAATACCGCTTATCTCGCAAGGACTCTGCGATGTGCGTGATGGCGCAGGATGAGAAACTGCGCCTGCAGAAGCATTTGCAAGTGGTTGATCGAATCATGGCGGATTGGGCCAAGCAGGGGAGATTCGAAGGAGAGTCCGGCCGTTCCATGCTGCTCTTTGTTTCAGACTTTCTCATTTTTGATGTTCTTGATCTTGAAGATCAGGAAGACCGCAAAGAACTCCTAAGCGAGCTACAGCGCATTTTGTCCAAGCATTTGACGATTGATGAGATTGCCCAAATGTTGTCGGGCGATAGAATCTTGAAGTTTTATCAGCAGCTTCTTGATCATGATGGCCCGTCTTCGTTTGGCGCATCAAGCATTTATTCGTTTGTTGCCGAGCTAAAGGGTTATAAAGCGGCGGTGTTTATGTTTATCGATCGCGCTAAATCTTCGCTACTCGCCGCCTGCGGCGTCTCGCCTGCGAAGGAAATACAGAACGATTTATTTGAAGATGCGCCATCCATTTCCGAGGCGGTTGAGGCGCTTAAGAGTCGCTCTTAATATGTTTACAGCTGCAGCGCTGTTCGCGAATTGCCGAATTTAGAGTTTAAAAAGAGAGGCGGCTAGGATATTGATCTTAGCCGCCTATTATCATGCAAATTGATATGAAATTCCGTTCGCAGTTGAATTAATCTATCCTGCGGTTTTCAGGCGGCGCTGCTTAAGCTTTGTCTGAATGGGTTCAATGACGAACGTGTCGACGATCGAGGCTATTGTCAGTGCCGTACCATATGCCAGCACTGTCGCTGATACCCAAGTGATCAGCCTTAACGGCCATGCGAGCGTCGCGTAGCCACTGTGTAGTGCGCCTATATAGATGACGTCGATGGCAAATTCAATCGTTGCGTATTGTAGGGGAGATAGATTGAATAGGACCTTTTTGCGGCCCATTCGATAAGCTTAGA
Organism: uncultured Collinsella sp.; assembly: GCA_900542175.1. Lineage (GTDB taxonomy): Bacteria > Actinomycetota > Coriobacteriia > Coriobacteriales > Coriobacteriaceae > Collinsella. Next base: position 16,325 of record UQNC01000004.1, read on the forward strand.
AAGCGATTTCGATTGGAGCTTAATTCCATCAAACGCGATAAAGATGGCGACGGTAACGATCATCCAGTTGAAACTTGGGTCAGATCTTTCTAGTCCAAAATATGCGCTAGCAATATCTATGATGAAGAACAATGCGCCTGACGCCATAATAAAATGGGTTTCACGCGTGTCTAGCAATGGGGTAACCCTCTTGATGAAATATCCCATGCAAAAGAATGTGAAATACGTTCCTCCGAGAAGCGATCGCGGAATAATGCGTTGAAGCATGCTTATGGCCGCCGCAAAGGTGACATGCTGAGAGTTGATGAGCAAAGAGTTTGCTGCGGATGACAGTCCACCCCATGCATAGATTCCTAAGGTCACAAACAGGGCAATTTTGCAGGTACGATCATCGAGGGCGCCGAACATTTTGGACAGTACCGGTGCTACTAAAATGAACGGAATGAGTGCCGGGACAAACCACCAGCCACCTTGAATCAAGCCGCTCGTGTATCTGATGAAGTTGGTGTCCGTAACTGAGCCTGTTGTAGCCTTGTATACGTACAGAAGTCCTGCATATACAAAGATGGGAAGCAATAACGACAGGGCTTTACCAAAGAGGTAATCCTTGTAGCTTTTCTTTAGGGGCCTTAATGCGAAATAGCCCGACAGACAGAAGAAAATCGGGTCGCAAATAATGGCGCCTGTGCCTACTATCGCACCGGCGTTAATGCCGCAAAAGCTGCCCAGTTGCGGTGCGATGTGAACAACAACAACTAGAAACATTGAGAGGGCTCTTAGAAGATCCCAGTTTGTAAGACGCTTATTAGTGTTCATTGAAGCCTACTCACCTATTGAATTGCGCGTTTTGTATACCTGAAGCTCCCATTGTTTCTTTTCGACCTTGGCAACCGAGTCGAGGATGAAGCCCGTTGCCAGGCTGAGGCCGCACAGGAACATGAAACACGCGGCGAGCATGGCAGTTGGGAAGCGGGGAACCAGCCCGGTGTGGAAATACTCTACGATGATGGGGATGCCGAGCGCGAGGCCGATGGCGGCGAAGATCAGGGCGATGAGACTGAAGAATTTGAGCGGTCGGTAGTCCTTGAAGAGTGTGCCGATCATGGCGATGACCTTGATGCCGTCGCCGACCGTGTCGAGCTTGGACACTGAACCAGCGGGGCGGTCCCGGTACTTCACCGGGACGTCCTTAATTCGCCAACGGTGATCGACGGCGTGGATGGAGAGCTCGGTCTCGATCTGGAAGCCCTCGCTCAGGACGGGGAACGTCTTGACGAACGGCTGGCCCATGGCGCGGTACCCCGTCATGACGTCTTCGAAGCTGTAACCGTAGATCCACTTGATCATGGCGCGGACCAGGTTGTTCCCGAAACCGTGGAAGGCGCGCTTGTTTTCCTCGGTGTAAGTGCCGTTGGAGAGGCGGTCGCCCACGGTCATATCCGCCTCTCCCGCAAGGATAGGGTCGCAGAGCGCTCGGGCTGCCTCGGCGGGATACGTGTCGTCGCCGTCGACCATGAGGTAGCAGCCTGCGTCGATGTCGCGGAACATCTGACGGCACACGTTGCCCTTTCCCTGGCGCGGTTCGAGCCGCACCGTGGCGCCGTGCTCCAAGGCAATCTGGGACGTCCCATCGGTTGAGTTGTTGTCGTAGACGTAGACCGTGGCTCCGGGGAGCTCGCGGTGGAAATCGTCTATGACCTTGCCGATGGTGACGGCCTCGTTGTAGCAGGGAATGATGACCGCTGTGTCTGTATAGTCCAAGATGAATGCCCCCATAAGTTATTAGCAGGTTGCTAGTATACCTGTCGGCTGGTGCTTGTAATTGCTATGGGGGTACTTTTCCAGATTTGGATCGCTGGGTTAGTTGGCGCGTTTGAAGGCTATACTTTCCACTGTTATGAATTACGAGACAAGGAGATGGTCCGTGACTGACAGCGTAAATAGTCAGAAAGCGGTGGCTAAGCCGGCCTCTCACGCTAAAAATGATTTCGAAAAAGACAAATACATCCTGAGGCAGCTTGTCACTAAGGATTTTAAGATTAAGTATCGTCGCAGCGTTTTGGGTGTTGCGTGGTCGGTACTCAATCCACTTCTTATGATGGTCGTCATGTCCATTGTGTTCTCGACCATTTTTGGTCAGAGCCGCAATGGTTCCATAACGCCCGAGATGTATCCGCTGTACCTGATTGTCGGCAACATTACGTTCTCGGTTATGTCCGAGTCGACGAACCAGGCACTCATGTCGATAATCGCCGCGTCGTCTCTGCTTAAAAAGGTCAAGGTGCACCGTTGGGTGTTCCCAGTTCAGAAGGTGCTATTCTCGCTCGTTAACTTTGCCTTCTCGCTGGTTGCCGTCGCCTTGGTTATGCTGTGGTTCCATGTTCTTCCTACCTGGCATTTAATCTTGCTGCCGGTTTGCTTACTCTTGCTCATGTGTTTTTGCATGGGGTTGGGCATGATGCTTTCGGCCCTCGCCGTATTCTTCCGTGACGTCATGCATCTGTGGACCGTTGTTATCACTGCGTGGATGTACCTGACGCCCATCTTCTGGACCACCGATTACATTAGCCAGATGGCTCACTGGATTCAGGTCCTGGTCGTTGTGAATCCAATGTACAACTACCTGCAGTTTATGCGCGATATATTCCTGTTTAACACGACGCCCTCCATGTTAACGCTAGGACTTTGCGTGATTTGGGCAGTTTTCGCCCTGGTTGTTGGCTACGCTGTGTTCCACAAGACCGAGCACAAGTTTATTCTCTACATTTAAGGAGCGCTGTAATGACTGAATCTGCTATTGATTACAGCAAGCAGCCTCTTGCTGTTGAGGTTAAAGACGTCACTATGATCTTCAATATGGCGTCTGAGTCTCTGACGAACCTTAAGGAATACTTTATTAAGCTTGCTAAGCACGAGCTCTTCTTTGAAGAGTTCCGCGCGCTTAAGCACATCTCCTTTAATGTTCATCGTGGCGAGGTTGTTGGTCTGGTTGGTACCAACGGTTCCGGCAAGTCTACGATGCTTAAGATCATTGCTGGTGTTCTGGAGCCCAGTGAGGGCGAGGTTAAGGTTCACGGCAATATCGCCCCGCTCATTGAGCTGGGTGCCGGCTTTGATCCTGAGCTTACAGCACGCGAGAATATCTACCTTAACGGCGCTCTGCTTGGTTATACCAAGGAGTTTATTGACGCGAGCTTCGATGACATCATTGAGTTCGCTGAGCTTAAAGACTTTGTCGACATGCCGCTCAAGAATTTCTCCTCGGGTATGGTGGCGCGTATCGCCTTTGCAATCGCGACGATTACCGAGCCCGATATCCTTATTGTTGATGAGACGCTTTCTGTTGGCGACGTGTTCTTTCAGCAAAAATGCGAGCGTCGTATTCAGCATTTTATTGAGAGCGGTGATGTAACGGTTTTGTTTGTTTCTCACTCCATGGAGCAGGTTGAACGCATTTGCCAGCGTGCGGTTTGGATCGAGAAGGGCGACCTTCGCATGGATGGTCCCGTCGATGAGGTGTGCAAGGCATACCACGACCAGTTTAAGTAGGTTATAATCTATATGTTGTGTAAACACGTTTCTGGCGCATTTGCATGACTCTATGCTCCATTAGCTCAGTTGGATAGAGCAGGGGACTTCTAATCCCAAGGTCGACGGTTCGAATCCGCCATGGAGCACCTGTATTTATCGAGCCGTCAAATCGACGACTCTTCTTTTATGGAGTTTTTGATGGGCACATTTTCGTCTGTTCGTATTGAGGCAAATTCCGATCTTCTTGAGACTGGTTTATCTGGTGCAGACGATCGCCATTCCTTAAAACGAGTACTTACGTACGGAACGTTTGATCTTCTTCATTATGGCCACATTCGCCTTCTTCAACAGGCATCTAAGCTCGGTGACTATCTTATCGTTGGGCTCTCAACTGATGAATTCAATGCTCTAAAAGGGAAAAAGAGTTTCTATTCCTATGATGTGCGACGTGAGATGCTTGAAGCGCTGCGTTATGTTGACTTGGTAATTCCAGAAGACGATTGGGATCAAAAGCCTCGGGACATAAAGATGTATCACGCTGATGTTGTGTGCATGGGAGGCGATTGGGCTGGCGATCCTCGCTTTGAATCATTGAAAGATATTTGCGATGTTGTCTACTTGAATCGAACTCCTGGAATTTCTACTACTGAGGTAAAGGGCAAGCTTGCTCAATAAAACTGTCCCGTGTATTGCATGGTAAACACGGGGCAATTTTTTACCATTAATCAAGCAAGCGTTTCATGGCAAGATTTGAGGATCCATTTTCCAGCTCGCTATGATTGACGTGTTGGAAGTGGCTGTTAATGTCATTTGGAAGCTCATAGATATCCCCATAGCGGCTCCAGAGGAATAAATCGGGGTTATGCGGCTCCTCGAGCTGGGTTCCCTCAAACGCTATGGCTTTAGTGGGGAAAAGGTCTGCAATGGGGTAGACCCATTGTTTCTGCTTTCCATCATTAAGGTTGTCGATAGCCCATATGATGCCCTTGGCGTGCTCCTTTTCGCATATGATTCCGGCCGCTTTGGACATTTCGAGGCATCGGTCGTAATGCTTCTGAATTAGGCTATTGTTCTCGCCTGAGTAATAAGGCTCGTCATTCCAGAATGCCAGTGCTCTGTCGGACTCCATTTCTTCGACCATTTGAACACGGAGTTTTCGCTGTTCTTCGGCGAATTTGTTGTCAGTTGACGTGGCCCAGTCATAAATAAACAAATCCAGAAAACAGGGTATGTTTTCGTCATTGTAAAGAAATCTAACTTGTCGACAGTGGGCAAAACGATCGTAAGCAATTGAAATTTTATAGCGGTTGTCATTTTCAACGATGTTGCATAGCTTTTTTAGATCATCGCGCATGATTCCAAGGTCGGTATCATCGTCCCAGGGAATAAATCCTTGATGTCTAATGGCTCCGATAAGTGTTCCGAAGTTAATCCAATACTTAATGTCGTTCTCTTTGCAGAGAGTGTTGAATTCCTCCAACAGTTTTCCGCATCCAAGCTGCAAAAGTCTTAATCCGCCAGTTGCTTTGGGGAGATCTTTAAAGAAACGCTCCTTTGCCTCTTGGATAGTTTCTTCCGGCTGCTTATATTCTTCCCACGCAAACATTTTCATATGCTCGTCATGGGCATCGAGGTTCTGCGCAATCGACTCAATAAGTGGAATTGCCATATTGTCGAACTTGTAGTTGATGTTCATGTTGATGCCGCTGTCGGCGACTTCAATTCGATGATCAATTCTATCCAGCTCTTCTTGCAGCCTATTAATGTCGTCATGCATAGCGTGAAGCGATCTGGATGATGCTGGCAAAAATTGTTTGATAATGCTGAGCATTGGATACTTCTTTCAATTGAATTATCTTTTTGAGCAATCCGAGCGATGATTGGCTAGTAAAGTCGTAACCTCTTCGCCAGTCTATAGAGTCATTTAGTAGTGACTTGGGGTCTCCTGTCCTTTACGCCTCAGCTGGCTCCACGCCCAGCTCGTTGCGGACGAGCTCGAAGGCGGCGGCGATGGCCTTGTCCATGTCGTAGTACTTGTAGCCGCCCAGGCGACCGGCGAAGATCACGTCGCCCTCCTGCGCCGCCAGCTCCTCGTACTGCTTGTAGAGGGCCTCGTTCCTGGTGTCGTTGATGGGGTAGTAGGGCTCGTCGCCAGGCTTCCAGTCCGCCGGGTACTCGCGCGTGATGACGGTCTTGTCCTGCGTGCCGAACTCGAAGTGCTTGTGCTCGATGACGCGGGTGTAGGGGATCTCGCGCTCGGTGTAGTTGACCACGGCCACGCCCTGGTGGTCGGCCTCGTCGAGCGTCTCGGTCTCGAAGCGCAGGCTGCGGTACTCGAGCGTGCCCAGTTTAAAGTCGTAGAACGCGTCGATGGGGCCGCAGTAGATCGTCCTGGCGGCGATACCGGGCTCGGCGGCGGCCAGCTCCTTGTACTCCACGCCGCAGCGCACCTCGACGCCCTCGAGCATGTTGGCGACCATCTTGGTGTAGCCGCCCATAGGGATGCCCTGGTAGCGGTCGTTGAAGTAGTTGTTGTCGTAGGTGAAGCGGCAGGGGAGGCGCCTGATGATGCTCGCGGGCAGGTCGCGGCAGTCGCGGCCCCATTGCTTCTCGGTGTAGCCCTTCACGAGCGTCTCGAAGATGTCGCGGCCGACGAGCGACAGCGCCTGCTCCTCGAGGTTCTGCGGCTCTCCGATGTTCTCGGCGGCCACCTGCTCGGCGATCTTTGCGCGGGCGTCTGCCGGCGTGACGACGCCCGGCCACATCTTGGCGAAGGTGTTCATGTTGAAGGGCATGTTGTACATGTTGCCGCGGAAGTTGGCGACCGGCGAGTTGACGTAGTTGTTGAACTCGGCGAAGCGGTTGACGTAGTCCCAGACGTCCTTCATGGAGGTGTGGAAGATGTGCGCGCCGTAGCGGTGGACCTGGATGCCCTCGACGTCCTCGGTGTAGACGTTGCCGGCGATGTGGTCGCGGCGGTCGATGACCAGGACCGACTTGCCGGCGCGCTTGGCGGCGTTGGCAAAGACGGCGCCAGAGAGGCCGGCACCGACGACGAGGTAATCGTACTGGGACATGGATGAACTCCTTTGTATGTAATCAAACAGTTACTTAGGATTTGGGACAAATAAACCTGATAATTCTGTTCCAAGGATTAGTGTACCAGGCGTGTTGTAGGCTTTCTTTCAGTAGCTTCAGCTCATGTGCATAGCCCCGGTTTCTAGATGATTTAAAGAATCTGCTAATTCGTCTTCAAACACTCCGGTAAGACTTTCGATACGGCATTCATTGCCTGCGGCTTTAGGTACTGCTCGTTGAGTCGTGCCTTTTTGTAAGCGTAGCGAGTGTCTGCTGAGTATTTGACCAGCACATCGGTGAAGAACCGCTCCCAGCTTAAATAATCGCGACTTTCGATATAGCTTGAGGGGTCCTCGAGGATCTTGGGAATGTCGCTGCTGGGTATGAGCTCGGAGCGCAGGAGTGTCCACTCGAACGATTCCGGGAGGAATAGGCGAACGTTCTTGTAAACGCGCTGTCCGAGCACCTTTTCGATGTAGGGACCAAACGCTGCGCCGTCTCCTATGGCAAGAACGTTTTGCTCGGGGCATTCGTGAATCGTACGTTTTAGATTCGCAACGCCGGTGGCGGTATAGCAGGGAATCCCGAGTCGGTTGCAAAGAGCGTTGTAGAATTGATAGCCAGATTTGCTATCCTCGACAACTACGGCGTCGGGTACCTCGAATCCAACATTTAGATCCTGGTAAAGCATGTTTGCCGTGTGGCTGTATATCGGTTTTGTTACCGAGTAGAAGCGTTTATCGCTCTTTCGACCATTGATTGTTTTACTCGTGGTGTTTACCAGCTTTAGGATTTCGTCGACACTGTAGGGGAGTTCGCTGGCGTCTCGGCGAGATATCAGGACAAAATAGTTGGACGACCCGTTAACGGCTTTTGCGAAGTCCTTTGAGTAGATAAATTCGTTGCCCTCATCTAAAAAGATTATTGAGTCCTCGATAATCGAAAGCTCGCGCTCCCAACGCCTGCCAGATAGCGTTTCACAGGGAACGTCACAACTGAGCGTGACGCCGCTTTCCGGTCCTCGGTCGTTGTAGTCGCGAATCATCGAGATGAGCGTCGTTTTGCCCGTGCCGCTGTTGCCGCGTATAAAGGAAATATTGCGCTTAAACGTGAGTGTGTATTTGACCTTTGCACGCTCTACGACAACGGTATGCGTTCCCTTCATTACTCATCAACATCCAAAAAGTCATTCGTGGCGCCGACAAACTCCTGCATGTTTCTGACGATGCGGCCATCGTTTTCAATGCGGATTTCAAAGCTCTTCCAGGGGAATTTCATGATGTGGTATAAGGTCACCAGCACATCCTGCTCTTTGCCGATCTTGAGTAGCCAGCGGGCACAGTTGTCTCCGCAGGTGGATGCGTTGAACACCATACTTGGGAGATTGCGCACCAGCAGCAGCGTCTTAACGCCGCCGGACAGTTCGAGTGGAGTGATTGAGCCCAGCTGCTTGCTTACGATGTTGTGGGGACCGATGAGCTCTGATCCGTCCACGCTTTTAATAATCTGTGCGGCCATAGGGTCTTCGAACCATGAGTCCAAGTATGAGTTCCTAAAATAGGTTTCGGTATCGTAGATGGAACCGGGGTAATCCCCCAGGTGAATGCTCAGCATGTGGGTCTCCAGACGTAGTGTGACTGCAACGATTATATGCCAGTAACAAAATGCCGGCAGCAGCGAGGTGCTGCTGCCGGCGCTGGAGTTTTGTTCGTGTGAATCGGTGTTAATGTATTGATCCGCGAGGCTACTTTTCGAGATGCTCCCTCAGCAGCTCCAGTGCGTGGGCGTAGCCCTGCAGGCCTTCGCCGGTGATGGTGGCGAAGCAGGCTAGGCGTGCATAGCTTACCTGGCGGAAGTCCTCGCGCGTCTCTACGGCGCTGATGTGGACCTCGACGGCAGGGATGGCGACGGCCTTGAGGGCGTCGAGGATCGCGACGCTCGTGTGCGTGTATGCCGCCGGGTTGATGACGATGCCGTCGACCTTGCCGTAGGCTTCCTGGATCTTGTCGACGATGCTGCCCTCGTGGTTGGACTGGAAGACCTCGACCTCGTCGAAGCCCTGTGCGGTGCCCGCTTCCTGGCAGATCTGCACTAAGCGGTCGTAGTTGTCACTGCCATAGATGCCCGGCTCGCGAATGCCGAGCATGTTGAGGTTGGGGCCGTTGATGACGAGTACTTTCATGGTTGCTTCCTTTGCGGTTGGGCGGGCGGAGAGGCGGAACGGAAAACCACCACAAAGGTACCTGTCCCCTTTGTGGTGGTTTTGGTTAGAGAGCGGGTGGGAGGGTGTCGAGGAGGGCTTGGGCGGTGTTGGCGGCGCAATCGCGCGAGTCGATGAGGTAGTCGGCCCAGGCGCGGTAGCGCGGCATGCGCTGCTCGGCCAGCTTGTCGATGCCATCGCGGGCGGTGATGGGGCGACCCTTGCGGGCGAGTTCGTCGAGCTTACGGTTGAGCATCACGATCTGGCTGTTCTGGTGCAGTAGCGGGTAGTTCTCGTCGCGCGTGACCACGCCGCCGCCCGTGGAAAGCACCAGGCCGCTGCGCTTGGAGATGCCGGTCAGCGCCGCCGTCTCCTGCTCGCGGAAGGCCGCCTCGCCGCGCTCGACGATAAAGTCGGCGCAGGGCATGCCCAGGCGCTCCTCGAGGGCGCGGTCCAGGTCGATGTGCTCTCGCCCCGTGAGCAGGGCAATCTGCTCGCCCACGCGGGTCTTGCCCGAGCCCGGCATACCGATCAGCGCGATGTTCTGTTCGCGGCGTGACAGGCGCTCCGTTACGTCCAGAATGCGCTCACGCGGAGTGACCTGGCCGGTGTAGCGCTCAACGGCTTGCGCCGCCTGGGCCACGAGCATGAGCAGGCCGCCGATGCAGGGGATGCCGCGGCGCTCGGCCTCGAGCATCAGGCCCGTGCGTGCAGGGTTGTAGACAATGTCGATGACGCCCTCGAGAGCATCGAGCCCCTCGAGCGTGCAGGGGGCATCGGGACAGTGGGGGAACATGCCGGCGGGCGTGCAGTTGACGAGCAGTGCGGCGTCGGACTGCTGCGCGATGTTGTCGTAGTTGACTTCGCTCGTGCGGCCGACCGGCACGACGATGGCGCCCAGGTCGCCGAGCACCATGCTGGCAGTGGTGCCGGCGCCACCGGTGGCACCGAGCACGAGGGCCTTCTTGCCGGCAACCTCGACGCCCAGCTCCTCGACCAGGCATTGGAAGCCAAAGTAGTCGGTGTTGTCGCCGCGCAGGCGGCCGTCGGGCAGGCGCGTGATGGTGTTGACGTTTCCCATACGCTCGGCGAGTGGACTCAGCTCGTCCAGGTATTCCATGACGGCGCGCTTGTAGGGGATGGTCACGTTGGTGCCCTCCCATTCGTCACCCGTCATAAAAGCCTGGAGGTCCTCGGGCTCGCGCTCAAATCGTACGTACTCGAGCCCCGCGAGCTCCTTGTAGATGGTCGGGGTGTAGCTGTGGCCCAGCACGCGGCCCAGCACTCCGTAGGGGCGGGTTGCGGCGACATCGGTCATCTAGAGCACCTCCGTGTAACTGCCAAAGTAGGTGAAGCTCTCGCACACGTCGTCGATGGAATCGAGCAGGTCATCGAGGGCCTTGCTGCCAAAGGGGCAGTCCAGGTCAAAGTAGAACATAAACTCAAAGTCGTGCCCGGGGATGGGGCGGCTCTCGAGCTTGATGAGGTTGATATTGAGCGCGTAGAAGCGCTCGAGTACGCGATAGAGTGCGCCCGGCTCGTTGGCCGTGGTAATCATGAGCGAGGTGCGGTTGGCGCCGGGGTAGACGCGTGGCTCGCGGCTGATGACGACAAAGCGCGTGTAGTTGTTGTCCGAGTCCTGGATGTTGGGCTCCAGTACCTCCAGGCCGTAGAGTGCGGCGCAGCTGCGCGATGCGATCGCGGCAACATCGGTGCGTTCGGAGCTGGCGACCATCTCGGCCGACATGGCCGTGTTGGGGTACTTGGTGGCGTGCAGGTCGTGCGCCTCGATAAAGCCGGCGCATTGGGCAATGGCCTGGCCGTGGCTGTAGACCTCGTGCACGTCCGCAAGCTTGGCGCCGGGCTTGACGAGCAAGTTGTGGTCGATTTTGAGGCGCAGCGAGCGCACGATATGGAAGTCGAATTGGGCGAGCAGGTCGTAGACGGCGTTAACCGAGCCGGCGGTGGAGTTCTCGATGGGCAGCACGCCAAACTCGCAGAAGCCGTCGCGCACGGCGCGCATGACGCCCTCGAAGGTCTCGAAGAACGCGATGTCGGGCACGTCGAAGAGTTTGCACGCGGCGATTTGACTGTAAGCGCCCTCAACACCCTGGCAGGCGACGGTGGCCGTCTGGGGGAAGGGCGTATCGAAGGCCTCGGCCGTGGCGTGTGCCCTTTGCGAGACCGTGATGCCCTTGAGCTCGTTGATATAGCGCTGCTGCTCGGCCTTGCTCATGCTCATGAGGAGACGGAACAGGGTGATGGTCTGCGCCTCGTAGCGCTCGGGCGCGCGGCTGGCGAGGTTGTTGAGCTTGGAGCGCTCACGGGCGGGGTCGAAGACGGCCTTGCCCATCTCGATTTTTGACTTGGCGACCTCGGTGGCAATGTCCATGCGCTCGACAAAGCTGTTGAGGAGCGTGGTGTCGATGGCATCGATGGCCTGGCGGATGTCAGCAAGGTCCATGGAGACCCCTTTCACGTGTCGGGGGATGTTGAGGGGTGGGTAGTTAGCGCTGGGCGGCGTCTTCGAGGAGGGCGTCCCAGATGGCAAGGGCGGCGGCTGCCTCGGCTACGGGGACAGCTCGGGGGACGATGCAGGGATCGTGGCGGCCGTGGACCGAGAGCTCGGCATTTTCCATAGCGTCCATGTCCACCGTCTGCTGCTCGCGGCCAATGGAGGGCGTCGGCTTTACGGCCATGCGCCACATGACGGGCGCGCCGGTCGAAATACCGCCCAGGATGCCGCCGGCGTTGTTGGACTCGACCTCGATCTCGCCGGTCTCGGCATCGATGCGATACGGATCATTGTTCTCGCTGCCGCGCATGGCGGCCACGGCAAAGCCCATGCCAAACTCCACGCCCTTTACGGCGGGAATGCCAAACGCGATCTGCGCGATGCGGTTCTCGATGCCGTCGAACATGGGGTCGCCGATGCCCGCGGGAAGCCCATAAATGCCGCACTCCACGATGCCGCCGATGCTGTCGAGTTCGTCGCGTGCGGCTAGGATCTCCTCGCGCATGCGGCCGGCTGCGGCGGCGTCAATGCAAGGAAGATCGTTCGTTTGGATCGCTTTGCGGTCGGCCTCGCGATAGACCATATCGTCCATCGGCAGGTCGGAGATACCGCCGATCTGCGCGACGTGCGCCATTACTTTAATGCCGCGGGCCTCGAGTGCCTGCAGCGCAATGCCGCCGGCGATGCACAGGGGTGCCGTTAGGCGGCCGGAGAAGTGCCCGCCACCGGCGACATCGTGCAAGTTGTGATACTTCACGCGCGCAGGGAAGTCCGCATGTCCGGGGCGGGGCTTGCGGCGCAGCTCGGAGTAATCCTTGGAGCGCGTGTTGGTGTTCTCGATAATCGCGGCGATGGGCGCGCCGGTGGTATGTCCATCGACCACACCGGCGATGATGTGGGCGGCGTCGGCCTCGCGGCGTTTGGTCGCGGTCTCGTCGCGACCGGGGGCACGACGGTCAAGGAAGGCCTGCAGCCGCCCCTGGTCAACAGCGATGCCCGCCGGAATGCCATCGAGGGAGCAGCCGATGGCGGGGGAGTGCGACTGGCCGAAGATGCTTAAGTGCAAGACGTTGCCAAAGGTCGAGGACATGCTATTCCTCCTCGAGTGTGACCTTGCCGCCCAGCAGGCGGTAGTGGTCGAAGAAATCGGGATAGGACTTGTTGACGGCCTCGGCGCCGTGGATCACGACCTCGCCGGTGGCGCGGCTCGCGGCGATCGCGGCCATCATGGCGATGCGATGGTCGTTGTGCGAATCGACTTCGCCGCCGGTGAAGGCATCGACACCCTTGATGATGAGGTCATCGCCGGCAATGCGCACCTGCGCGCCCAGCGCGGTGAGCTCGCGGGTGGTCGTGACCAGGCGGTCGGATTCCTTGATGCGCAGACGGGCGCAATCGCGGATAAAGGTGCGGCCCTGCGCCAGCGAGGCTACGGCCGAGATGACGGGCACCAGGTCAGGAATGTCGTGGGCGCTCATCTCAAAGCCGGCGAGCTTGTCGGACTTCACGGTGGCGGCGTTGGTGGAGCGCACGATGCGGGCGCCAAAGCGCGAAAGCGCGGCGAGCACGTTTCGGTCGCCCTGCGCGGAGCTCAGGGATACGCCCTCCACGGTGATGGGGTCGGCGCCGATAGCGCCGGCGCACAGCCAAAAGGCGGCGTTGGACCAGTCGCCCTCGACGGCTACGCTGCCGGGCGTGCGGTACGAGCCGCTGCTCACGCGGAAGTTCGTGACTTCGGGCTGGCCGTCCTTGGCCGGAATACGCTCGACGTTGACCTCGACGCCAAAGGCCTTCATGGCCTGGATCGTCAGGTTGATGTAGGGACGGCTCTCAATGAGGCCGGTTACCTGCACGCAGGAGGGCTGGGCCAGCAGCGGGGCTGCCAGCAGCAGGCCGGAGATATACTGCGAGCTCACGTTGCCCGGAAGCACAAAGGTGCCCGGGCGCATGCGTCCGCTCGTCTTGAGCGGAAAACCGCCCAGACCCTGTAGGTCGCAGCCGGCGGCGATGATCTCGTCCGAGAGCGGGGAGAGCGGGCGGGCGCCCAGGCGGCCCTGGCCTACGAAGGTGGCATCCGCACCCAGCGCGCAGACGACAGGCAGCATAAAGCGGAGCGTGGATCCACTTTCGCCGCAGTCAAGCGTGCCGCCGGCAAGGGCCTTGAGCAGGCCAAACTCAACACTCTTCATGGTGGGGTGGACCTGGAAGCCGTCCTCGACGGTCTCGATGCGAGCACCCAGGGCCGTAAGGCAACGCACCGTAGCCTCGATGTCGGCGCAGGTGGTATTGCAGGTGACGTGTGTCTCGCCGTTGGCAAGCGCAGCGCAGATGATGAGGCGATGCGCCATCGACTTGGACGCGATGGCGGGAACGGTGCCCTTGAGCGGGGACGGGGTGATGCGGGCTAGCATGCGGAAGCGTCTCCCTTCTGGCCGAGGCCCTCGGCAATTAAATCGTGGAAGGTGGAAAGCGGCGTGCGGTCGATGCTGCAACGGCCAATGCCGTGCGGAATTACCAGGTCAATCGTGTCACCGGCGCGCTTTTTATCGTGCAGTGCTTCGGCAAAGACGGCGTCGGCCGAAAGCTCGCAGCGGGTCTTGAGACCGTGGCGTGCGCAGAGCTCCTCGATGCGGCCCGGCAGCTCGGCGTCGCAGATGCCATGAAGCGCCGCGGCGCGCGTGATGATACCCATGCCGATCGACACGCAGTTGCCGTGTCCCAGCTCAAAGTGCTCGCAGGCCTCGACGGCATGTCCGGCACTGTGTCCAAAGTTGAGGAGCTTGCGCTGGTTGGTTTCGCGCTCGTCGGCGACGACCACGGCGCGCTTGATGTCGATGTTGCGGGCGATGATGAGCGCTACGCGAGCCACGTCCTGGTTGAGCAGCTCCAGCGTGAGCGGGGTCTTCTCCAGCTCGGCGAAAAGCTCCGGGTCGGCGATTACGGCGTGCTTGACGACCTCGCCGCAGCCGTCGGCGAACTGCTCGGGCGTGAGGGTGGCCAGGCACCCCACGTCGGCGATAACCACGCTCGGCTGCCAAAAGGCGCCGGCCAAGTTCTTGCCGGCAGCCAGGTCTATGGCGGTCTTGCCTCCCACCGACGAATCCACCATGGCGAGCAGGCTCGTGGGGATCTGCACAAACTTGCAGCCGCGCATGTAGGTGGCGGCCACAAAGCCCGCCACGTCGCCCACGACGCCGCCGCCGAGTGCCACGATCACGTCGGAGCGCGAAAGCTCGTGCTCGGCCACAAACTCCAAAATGGCAACGTAGGTCTCGGCGCGCTTATGGGCCTCGCCGGCCTCGAAGGTGCAGATGCTCACCTCGTAGCCTGACGCCTCCAGGCTCTGCTTAACGGGCATCTGGTAGAGCGGGCCCACGTTGGTGTCTGTCACGATGACGGCGCGGGTGCCGCCGGCGGTGGCGCGCACGAGCGGCCCCGCCTGCTCCAGCAAAAACGTGCCCACATGCACCTGGTAGGGGCGTGCGGTGTCGATATCGATAGTAATCGCCATAAGCTTCGGTCCTTTCGACCTGGCGTGATGGGTGGTCTAGTGGGAGGCCTCGTCGTCGAGCGCGCGCTTAATGCGGTCGCCCTCGGCAAGGAGATTCTCCAGATAGCGCTGGTCGCGGTCCTTAAGGGCGCGGCTGTAGGCGCCAAGCGATTCGATCAGATGGTCGATCTCGAAGGCGAGCGCATCGGCGTCGTCGATCATGAGCTCGGACCACATCTGAGGATTGAGGTGTGCCACGCGGGTGAGGTCGCGGTAGCTGCCGGCCGAAAAGCCGTGGTGGACCTGAGCGGTCGGGCTCTTAACATAGGCGTTGGAGACGACGTGCGCGAGCTGGCTCGTAAAGGCGATGACGCGGTCGTGCTCGGCGGCGCTCGTTACGCTGAACTTGCCAAAGCCCAGGGGACGTACCATCTCGCGCACCTGGCCCAAAAGCTCCAGCTTGAGTGCGTCGTCCACTGCGGGCGGTACAAGCACGAGCGGTGCGTCCTGGAACAGGTCGGCGCGGGAATGCGCGTAGCCCGAGAACTGCGTGCCCGCCATGGGGTGCGCGCCCACAAAGTAAAAACCGTGCTCGCGGGCAAGCTCAAAGGCGCGCTCGCACACGATGCCCTTGACGCCTACGGTGTCGATCACCACGGGGCCCATGATGGCCTCGGTGTCAGTGGCGTCGGCGAGTGCCTGGGCGTGCGCCTCGAGCCACTCGATGCAGGCCTCGGGGTAGCATGACAGGACGATGATGTCGCACTCGCCGAGCGTCTCGTCGTTGAGCTCGCCGGCAACGGTGCCCATGCTGGCGGCCGTCATGACGTCGTCATCGGGGTCCCAGGCCAGCACACGGACGCCCGCCTGCGCATAGCCGCGGGCAAAACTGCCGCCGATGAGACCCAGGCCCACGATGCCGGCGCACTTGGGGCCACCCTGGTTAACGCGTGCGTTTCTCACCGTGCCCATGGGCTACTCCTGAACGGTCTCTTGGCAGACGACCTCGCGGATGGCGCGGATGCGGCGCATGGTGTCGTCGAACTGGTCGGGCGTGAGAGCCTGCGCGCCGTCGGACCAGGCGCGGCTCGGATCGTCGTGGACCTCGATCTCCAGGCCGTTGGCACCGCAGGCGGTCGCGGCGAGCGCCATGGGTTCGACATAGCGGGTGTAGCCGGTGGCGTGGCTGGGGTCGGCGACGACGGGCAGGTGCGACAGGTGGTGCAGCACCGGCACGGCGTTGAGGTCGAAGGTGTTGCGGGTGCGGGTCTCGAAGGTGCGGATGCCGCGCTCGCACAGGATGACGTTGTCGTTGCCCTCGCTCATGATGTACTCGGCGGCCATGAGCAGCTCGTCGATCGTGCCGGACATACCGCGCTTGAGCAGGACCGGGGTCTTGGTCTTGCCGACCTCTTTGAGCAGAGGGAAGTTCTGGGCGTTGCGGGCGCCGATCTGCATGACGTCGATCTTTTTGTCCAGGAAGACCTGCACGTCGCGCGGGTCCATGATCTCGGTGACGATCGGCATGTCGAGCTCGGCGGATGCCTCGCACAGCAGATCCAGGCCGGCGGGGCCCATGCCTTGGTAGGCGTAAGGGGAGGTGCGGGGCTTGTAGGCGCCACCGCGCAGCATCGTGGCGCCGGCGGCCTTCACGCGGCGTGCGATGCGGATGAGGTTCTCGCCCTCGACCGAGCACGGTCCGGCGATGACCTGGAACTGGTCGCCGCCGATCTTGACGCCGTGGCCGCAGTCGATGACGGAGTCCTCGGGGTGGAATTTGCGGTTTGCGCGCTTAAAAGGCTCGGAGACGCGCTGCACGCGCTCGACGACATCCATAGACTCGAGCAGGAACGGGTCGATCTTGGTCGTGTCGCCCACCAGGCCGATGATGGTCTCGTTCTCGCCGCGTGAGACGTCGGTCTTGAGACCTTTCTTCTCAATCCAGCTGACGATATGGCTGACGGCCTCGTCGCTGGCGCTCTGCTTTAAAATTGCAATCATGGTGTGCCTCTCACCTCGATGGATAACCCTTGCAAAAACGGCCCGCATCGCGAGCCGTGTATATATGGTGCATGAGAGTTTATACTATCTGATTCGCTTTTGCCTTCTAAAGTGAGCCGTTGCGCCGCGTCTTCCCCGGAATTGCAAAGCTTTTTCTTTTATTTTGATAGCCCGTGGTGCACTTGGGTATAATGCCAACCGTTGGCCCTATTAGCTCAGGGGATTAGAGCGTCTGCCTCCGGAGCAGAAGGCCGTTGGTTCGAATCCAACATGGGGCACCATCGAACGTAAGACCGTCCGAACCTCGCATGGTCCGGGCGGTTTTTCTTATACCGACGCGACGTGATGGGACGTGGTATGGCAGCAACGGATATCGAGCGCGGACTCTCGACCGCCGAGGTCGAGGAGCGCATCGCCGCCGGTAAGATCAACCGCAACATGGAGCTCAAGACCAAGTCGGTCAAAGAGCTCATCATCGAGAACCTCTGCACGCTGTTCAATTTGATCAACGTGATCTTGGCGTTCCTGGTCATTTTGACCGGTTCGTTTAAGAATCTGACGTTCCTGTTCGTGGTGTTCCTCAATACCGCTATTGGCGTCATTCAGTCCATGCGTTCCAAGAAGATGGTCGATAAGCTCACGCTGCTGACCTCCAAGAAGGCCATCGCGGTGCGCGACGGCTCCGAGGTTGAGCTCGACCTGGATCAGATCGTGCTCGACGACATCATCCGCCTGGGGCGTGGCGACCAGATTCCCGCTGACGCCGTGGTGGTTTCGGGCGAGGCGCTCGTGAACGAGAGCCTGCTGACGGGCGAGAGCGACCTTATTAAGAAACAGCCCGGTTCCGAGCTCATGAGCGGCAGCTTTATCGACTCGGGCCTGCTGCGCGCCCGCGTGATCCATGTCGGCGCCGACAACTACGTGGCCAAAATTAATAACGAGGCCAAGTACGTCAAAAAGGTCAATTCCGAGATCATGAACGCGCTTAACGCCATCGTGCGCTTTGCGAGCATCATCATGATCCCGCTCGGTTTGGCGTTGTTTGCCTCGAGTGTGAGCGAGCTGTGGGATGCCGCGGGAACCCCGGGCGATAGCGCGCTTTCGTGGTGCTTCTCCGAGCTGTTGGCTGGTCATGTGCCTTCGTCGGCGCTGCTGTCCACGGTGGGCGCCCTGCTGGGCATGATCCCGCAAGGCCTGGTGCTTCTGACCTCGTCGGTGCTCGCCATCGCCACGGTGCGCCTGGCCCGCCGCAAGGTGCTGGCGCAGCAGCTTTACTGCATCGAGACGCTCGCTCGCGTCGACGTGCTGTGCCTGGACAAGACGGGCACCATCACGTCGGGTCGCATGGAGGTCGAGGGTACGTATCCGCTGCCGGTCGAGGGTATGGGTGCGGGGGAGGGCGACGCCGCCGTTCCCGTCGATACCACGGTGCTCGATTTTGCTCTGGCTAACGTGGCGCGTGCGACTTCGGCCGATGCCAACGAGACCTGTCAGGCGCTGCTCAACTATTACGCCGACCGTCCGGTCGAGGTGTCCGAGCCGCTGTCGGTCATTCCGTTCTCGTCTTCCAAAAAGTGGAGCGGCGCGTCGTTTGCACAGGGCTCCTATGTGATGGGTGCGGCGCAGTTTGTGCTCTCTGATCGTGCGTTTGCCCAGGTCGAGAACCGTGTCGCCGAGCTTGCCGATACCTGCCGCGTGCTCGTGGTGGCGCGCGTGGACGGCTTTACGCCCGATGGCGATATGGTGGGCGAGGCCGAGCCCGTGGGCTTTGTGACCATCCGCGACGAGATTCGTACCTCGGCGGCCGAGACCATCGGCTACTTTAACGAGCAGGGCGTGACGCTCAACGTGATCAGTGGCGACGACCCGCGTACGGTGTCGTCGATCGCGCGCGTGGTGGGCGTGCCGGGGGCGGACGCTTATGTGGACGCCACGACGCTCGATACGCCGGCCAAGCTCGATGCCGCAGTGGACCGCTACCATGTCTTTGGTCGTGTGACCCCGCAGCAGAAGCGCGAGCTCGTGCAGGCGCTCAAGCGCCGCGAGCACACCGTGGCCATGACAGGCGACGGCGTCAACGACGTGCTGGCGCTCAAGGAGGCCGACTGCTCCGTGGCCATGGCGGCCGGCTCCGATGCCGCGCGTAACGTGGCCGAGATCGTGCTCGTCGACAACGACTTTGCCTCGATGCCCGCCGTGGTGGCCGAGGGGCGTCGCTCCATCAACAACCTGCAGCGTTCGGCTTCGCTGTTCCTGACTAAGACGCTGTTCTCGATGGGCCTGGCGGCGCTGTGCATCGCGCTGCCGCCGTACCCTTTCGAGCCGATTCAGATGACGCTCATCAACTTCTTCTGCATCGGCGCGCCGGGCTTTGTGTTGGGCCTGGAGCCCAACAATGCTCGCGTGAAGGGGTCGTTCCTGACGAACGTGCTCAAGCGGGCACTGCCGGCGTCGATTGCGGTCATTTTGGCCGCGGCGCTCGATATCTTTGTGGCGCGCGTGTTTGGCTTTAGCCAGCTCACGCTGTCTACGATGTGCCTGCTTACGTCGTGCGCGGCGAGCGTCAGCCTGATCTGGCGCATCTCGCAGCCTCTCACGCCCTTACGTGTGGTGCTCTTCGTGTTTGTTGTCGCCGGCATCCTGGTGGGCGTTATCGGATTCCCGGAGCTGCTGTCTATTGCCAACCTGTCGATGGGCCAGATGGTAATCTTGGCTGTCATCGTGGTCTTTACCTGCTCGGTGTTCTTTAAGCTCGCCACGATGATGGATTCGCTCAAGCCGCGTCGTCGTCATGCCGCAACTGGTTTTGGCCGCGGTGTGCGCGTCCACCTGGGTCGCGGTGGCGGCAAGGTGAGCTCGACGGGTTCGACGGCCGAGCGTTTTGCCAAGCGCGTCGCCGCCGACATGGCGCAGCGCCGCGAAGCTCGCACCGTTCGTGAGGCCGAGGCCCGCGCACTCGAGGGCGTGGCCCAGGCCCAGCCCAAGAAAAAGAAGAGTACCGGAGTCAAGCGCTCCCGCGTAACCAAGTCCGCCCAAGGCATCAAAGTCTCGATGCCGAGCAAAAAGAAGAAGTAACTACGCGCCCTGGCGATGTTGAATTGGTGCCTTGCTCCTGTGGGGCCTTGGCGATGTTATGCTCTAACCTCGATTGTTTGAATTGCTTCGAAAAGAGGATGCCGTGATCTGTCCGCATTGCCTTAAGACCATCGAGGACGGCGCCTCGTTCTGCCCCTACTGCAACGCCTATGTGGGTCCGGGCGATGGTCCCGAGCACACCGAATTCGTGTTCTGTGAGGGCTGCGGTGCCCGTCTTTCTCCGCATGATCGTACGTGCCCCAAATGCGGACGCCCCGCTCCGGGTATCCTCTCCGAGGACGCGGCCGCATCCGAGCTGGCAGCGGGCCGCACGGCGGGCTTTCCGCGCCTAACGCAAGAGCAGATCGATACCGAGGTGCCGCATGCGCCGGCCTCTGCCGCTGCGGTGCTTTCGGACGCCGCCGACCCCAATGAGACCTGCGTGCTGCCGGCTTTCGATAAGGATTTCGGTATCCCCAAGGTCGATATTCCCATGCCCGTTTCCCTGCATGACGATGCTCAAAAACCCAAGCGCAAGGTGCACCCCGACGAGGACGCCTATCACAAGCACAAGCGTCATATTCCCAAGCCGCTTATCGTCATCGCGGTCCTTGCCGTCGTTTGCGGCGGTGCCTATTGGTTCGTGACGACCGATCCCATGGGTGTTATGCCCGGCTTCTACGACCAGTTTGGCCAAGCTGCACAAACCACCTTCCCCACGCGCCAAAAGGGCGAGGCGACTGAGGACGATACCAAGCAGGGCGATTCTGCCGAGGTGGTCCAGGAAGAAACCGTGCTCACCGATGATCAGCTCTATACCAGGCTCGACGGTCTGTATCAGACCATCGTGTCCTACGCTGACGAAGACCAGATCGGCGAGGTCATCGATTCCTTTAACAACGGCTATCTCCGAACGCCGCTGTCCACCCGTCAGGAGCTGTCGCAGAGTGCCTACGCCCTGCGCGACCAGATCAAAAAGACGCAAGATGAGCTCAACAACCTTAAGTACCAGGACGATTCGGTCTATGCGGATGACATCGCCCACTTAAAGCAGCTTGCCGAGTGGATGTATGAGCGCGTCGACGTGATCTGCCAGAGCTGGGATATTTCGCTGGCCATTCCCGATGGCGAGTCGATGAGTTCCCACCAAAGCGAGATCCTGGCGCCCATCGCGCAGGGCGGCAATAGCGCGCTGAACCAGTACGATGCCAATGTGGGTTCCTGGAAGCCGCAGCAGCGTTCCTAAAACTAGTTCGCCATAGTCGGCATAACCTACGTACGCAATTGATGTAAGCCCGTGCTTATTGCTACAATTCGTACAAATATGCTTTAAACGCACGAGGAAGGAACCACATGTTTGGTTTTAAGAAAGAGCTCTACACGCCCGAGTATCAGCTTGTCGGCGACGAGTGCGCCGTAATCGAGACGTCGAAGGGTACCATCAAGGTCAAGTTTGACGGCGAGGGCGCTCCCATTCATGTCGCGAACTTCTGCGAGCTTTCCACGATGGGTTTCTATGATGGCCTTAAGTTCCATCGCTATGTGCCCGGTTTTGTTATCCAAGGTGGCGACCCCAATACCCGCGACATGTCCGGCGCCGACGTCGCCGCCGGTCTTGAGGGCCCCGACGGCATGCCCGGTACCGGTGGCCCCGGCTACTGCATCAAGGGCGAGTTCGCCACCAATCCGCGCAACAGCCATGTCGATGGCGCCCTTGCCATGGCACGCTCCATGGACCCCGATTCCGCGGGTTCGCAGTTCTACTTCTGCCTGGGCGCCCAGCATAACCTCGATTCCGGTTACACCGTCTTTGGTACCACGGTCGAGGGTCTCGATGTGATTTCGCAGCTGCGTGCCGGCGACGAGATCGTCCATGTTGAGATCGTTCACGAGTAAAGGGGACTTCCTTGAATAGCCAGCTGATCCAACAGGGCCGCGCCGCTTACCGCGCGGGTGATTTTTCCGCTGCAGCCCAGATGCTTGGGGCGGCAAAGACTCCCGATGAGATTATGGGCGAGGCAGATCACCTTCGTGGCAACGCCTTGATGCACCTGGGCATGTATGCCGAGGCCGCCGAGGCCTATGCCGCCGCCCTCAACGACGGCACCTACGGCAAGCGCGGCGCGCTGCTCACCAACCGCGGCAAGGCGCTTGCCGCCGTGGGCGACTACACGACGGCCGCTCAGGCGTTCTCTGCTGCTACGCAGGATGCTTCCTATGCCACGCCGTTCAAGGCCTATCTGGGCCTGGGCAATGCGCTGTTCCAGTCGGGCGACTATGCCAACGCAGGAACCGCCTTCCGTCAGGCTGCCATCGACGGCGCCAATCCGGCTCCTGCCGCCGCACTCGGCGAGCTCGGTCGTTGCTTCATTAAGCTCGGCCGTCCGGCGGATGCCGTGGAGACCTACCGCACGGCTATCGACTTTGCCGGCCCCCGCGACGACACGCGTGCGCTCAACGCCGGCATGGGTCAGGCGCTTTCTGCCGCCGGCCGTCCCTCCGACGCACTCGACGCCTTTAACGCCGCTACTGCCGATGGCATCTACCAGCTCACCTCCGAGCAGGCCGATGAGCTTGCCCGCGTGCACGATTCGCTTGCCGCGCTGTCTGCCCAGACGGCTATGGTCACGGCTCCGGCGCCCGCGATGGACGCTCCTGCCGTCGATCCGCTCGATCCTACGGGCGCGACCGGTCAGTTTATGCCCGATCCCTCGGACACCGGCTTCTTTACGCTGTCCGAGTCCGAGATGGTCCAGCAGGACCGTCAGGATCGTAAGCAGGCCAAGGTCCGTCGTCGCCATCGCCACACGGGTCTTAAAGTCTTCATCGTGCTGCTTCTGCTCATTTTGATCGCCGCGGGCGGTCTGGGCTTTGCCTACACGCGCGGCTTTGGCTTCCCGTCTCAGGAGTCTGTCGTTACCGATCTGTTCCAGGCTGCCGGCGACGGTGACGCCGCAAAGGCCGAGTCTTGCCTGGCCTCGAGCCTGTCCGAGGACGCTAAGTCGATGATCATCTCCTCGATTCCGCAGGGTGCCACCGTGTCCGTCGAGGGCATGGATCAGTCCATGACCGAGACGACCGCCAAGGTGAAGGCATCGCTGTCCAAGGGCGGCGAGCAGGAGTACACCGTCAAATTCGTGCGCTCCGACAACCATATCGGCTGGGCCGTTTCTTCGCTTGATATGGATTTCTCGGCTGCTGACAACCAGTAGTGACCTTATGGGATTTAGCTTTGCCCGGCGCTTCACCGCAAGTGAGGCGCCGGGCTTGCGCTAGTATGATGAGCTAGTAGTTTTCCAGCAATCATCCAACACATCAGGAGTTGCGTTGTTTTCTTTGATGGATATGTTCTTCGGTAGCTATGCGGGCGATCTTGCCATCGACCTCGGCACCGCCAATACGCTTGTCTCCGTGCGCGGCAAGGGCATCGTCATTCGCGAGCCCTCTGTTGTCGCCATCGACAAGAACGACGAGCGCATCTTGGCGGTCGGTATCGAGGCAAAGCGCATGCTCGGCCGTACGCCCGGCAACATCGTGGCCGTTCGTCCCCTGAAGGACGGCGTCATCGCCGACTTCGATGTTACCGAGGCCATGCTTCGCTACTTTATCGACAAGGCGTCCGAGAAGCGCTATCCGTGGACTCCGCGTCCGCGTGTTGTCGTCTGCGTTCCCTCCGGTGTCACGTCGGTCGAGAAGCGCGCTGTCTTTGAGGCCACGATCCAGGCCGGTGCCCGCCAGGCCTATCTGATCGAAGAGCCCATGGCGGCTGCCATCGGCGCCGACCTGCCCGTCGAGGAACCCACCGGCTCCATGGTCATCGACATCGGTGGCGGTACCACCGAGGTTGCCGTTATCGCTATGGGCGGCATCGTCGTCTCGCAGTCCATCCGTATTGCCGGCGACGAGTTCGATCAGGCCATCCTCACGCACGTTCGTGATGCCTACAACCTGGCCATCGGCGAGCGTACGGCAGAGGACATCAAGATCAAGGTCGGCTCCGCCGTGCCGCTCAAGGATGAGCTCGACGTCGAGGTCAACGGCCGCGACGTGATCACCGGTCTGCCCAAGACCGTGCGCATCGAGAGCGAGGAGATTCGTCGCGCACTCAACAAGCCGCTCGACGAGATGGCCAAGGCCGTCAAGGACGCACTCGACGCTACGCCTCCCGATCTTGCCTCGGACCTTATGTACTATGGCATTTTGCTGACCGGTGGCGGCGCGCTGCTGCGCGGTCTCGATGTGCGCCTGCGCGATGAGACCGGCGTTTCGGTCAACGTCAGCCCCACGGCGCTCGATAACGTTGTTAACGGCTGTGCCCGCGTGCTCGAGGCCAATGCGTTTGATGGCGGCTTCGTCCAGACCAATGCTTAATTTCCAAAAGGTGGATTCCATTTGGCACGATCTTCGGGTTTCTCCACAAATCTGAATACCAAGCGACAATCAACGGGTATGCGCCCGTTGATTGTTTTCAGCCTGATTTCGGTGTTGCTGCTCACGTTTTACATCCGCGAGGGCGAGGCAGGACCGATTCATGCCGTGCGCTCGGGCGTGACGACGATTACCTCGCCGGTGCGCTTTGTGGGCTCGGCTGTGGCGGCTCCCTTCAATGCGATCGGTAACGTGTTCTCTAACCTTACGGCGTCGCAGGACACGCTTGACGAGCTTAAGACGCAAAACGAGGAACTGACCTCTAAGGTTGCCGAGCTCTCCGAGGCTCAAAAGACCGCCGAGCGACTGGAGGGGCTGGTCGGCCTGCAGTCGACCTACAACCTCAAATCAACCGCAGCTCGTATCGTCGGCGCTTCGGGCGATGCCTGGACCTCGACCGTCACCATCGATAAGGGTTCTGCCGACGGTCTTACCATCAACATGCCTGTGACGAGTTCTGCCGGTGTCATAGGCCAGATTATCGAGGTCTCGGCCAAGACGTCCACCGTGCGCCTGATTGGCGATGAGAACTCGGGCGTGTCCGCTATGGTGCAGGACACGCGCGCCCAGGGCATGCTGCAGGGTCAGGCTGACGGCACGCTGCGTCTTGAGTACGTGAGCGTCGATTCCGACGTTAAGGTTGGCGACATCATCGTGACCTCGGGCATTGGCGGTGTGTTCCCCAAGGGTCTACCGCTCGGCACCGTCTCGTCTGTTGAGAAATCGGCTAACGACGTGTACTACACCATTGTGGTGCGCGCCCAGACGACGGCCGAGAACAACGAGGAAGTGCTGGTCATTACCTCGCTGACCGACGAACAGTCGGCCTCGGATGAGGACGTGAACACGGCCAACAGCACGCCGCAGGGAACGTCGCGCGATGCTGCGACCAAGACGAAGGACGAGAGCCCGGATGACAGTTCCGACACGTCCGAGACGACCGATTCCGGCTCGAGCGAATAGGGGGCATGTCCATGGATCTACACGAGCAGGGGATGAACTCCCGCACGTTTGTAATCGCCGCCATTGTGTGCGTGCTGCTGCAGGCAGGCCTGGCACCGCAGATCTCCATTGCGGGCGGTCGCGTCAACTTTATGATTATCCTGGTGTGCCTAAGCGTGTTCTCGGGCGACCCGACCCGTGCCGTCGTGTGCGGTTTTTGCAGCGGCTTGTTCTATGACCTTTCCGCTGCCGTGCCGGTGGGCGTTATGTCGCTCCTGCTGACCGTGGGTTCTTTTGCCCTGGTGCATAGCGCTGCCGGTCAGACGGGCGGTGCCCCGAGTGCGCGCGGCATCACGGTGGGCGCCTTCGCGTTCGTCATTAATGTGATCTACAGCATCATCTTGCTGTTTATGGGTTTGGAGACGAGCTTTGTCGTGGCGATCTTCGGCCATGCGCTGCCGTCTTCGATCCTGACGGGTCTGGTTGCCATTCCGTTTTTGATGTCCGGCGTCGTGCCGCAGTCCGGTTATGGATTCTCCGCACGTGGCGGACGCCAGACGGGCATGCGCTTTAAGCCCAAGACCCGTAAGCTCAAATAGGGGAGGCTCGTAGATGTCTTCCCAGATGACGGTTATTATCGCCGGTATCGTGCTGGTTGTGGCCATCGTGGTCGCACTGGTCATTATGCGTCGCGGCGATTCTCGTTTTACCTACGATACGCAGCATGGGACGGCCCCGCGCGCCACCGAGGGCGAGGGCAATACCGCGGCGACCGCCTTTAAGGGCCGCTTCTCCATCCTCACCACGGGTGTGGGCGCGATGTTCGCGGCGCTTGCCGTCAAGCTGTGGGGCATGCAGATGGTCTCGTCGGACTATTACGAAAAGCAGGCTAATAGCAATCAGACGCGCACCGTTACCACACCCGCTGTGCGCGGCCGCATCCTCGACCGCAATGGCGTGGCGCTTGTCCAGAACCGTCCCTCACTTGCTGTCGTGGCCTACCGCGACCTTGCCGAGGATGAGGTTCTGGTTCGCCATCTTGCCAACGTGCTCGGTATGCCCTACGTGGCGGTGCTGCGCAATATTCAGGACAATTCCGAGGGCGCTCAGAGCCTGCATACCATCGCGACGGACGTCCGTCGCTCCACGGTTGCCTATATTCAGGAGCACGCCGGCGAGTTCCCGGGCGTCAAGATTGCCGAGCGTACCGAGCGCCAGTATCCATATGGCGAGACGGCATGCCATATCTTGGGCTATACCGGCACCATTACCTCCGAGCAGCTCGAGGCCCAGAATAAGAAAACCTCTGGTGATGATGATGCTTCTGCTGGCCGGATTACGTACCAGTCGGGCGATATCGTGGGCCAGGCGGGTGTTGAGAGCTACTACGAAAACCTGCTGCAGGGTATTCGTGGCGAGCAGACCGTCAAGGTCGATGCCTCGGGCAATGTGACCGGTCAGGCCGGCGCCGTGCCCGCTAAGGCCGGCTCCGACATTAAGCTCACGCTCGATCTTAAGATCCAACAGGCCTGTGAGACGGCGCTGGCGAGCGCCATCGAGCTTGCCAAGACCACTGGCTACAGCAATGCCGGCAACGGCGCTGTGGTGTGTCTCGATCCCAACAATGGCGAGATCCTGGGCATGGCGAGCGAGCCCAAGTTCGATCCGTCCGTCTTTATCGGCGGCGTCTCAAATGACGTGTGGACCGAGCTCAATGATGACAAGGGTTCGCACCCGCTGCTCAACCGCGCCATTAGCGGACAGTACATGTCGGCCTCGACCATCAAGCCGCTCTCGGCACTGGCCGGTCTTGAGTTTGGAACCTACACTTCAACGCAGACAACCAACTGCACGGGCTATTGGACGGGCCTGGGCAAGGCTTGGGGCAAGCGCTGCTGGCTGACGTCTGGCCACGGCACCATGACGCTGCAGTCGGGTATCGCCAACTCGTGCGACCCCGTCTTCTACGACATGGGCAAGGCCTTCTTTTATGACGAGCAACATTCCGAGGGCCTGCAGGAGGTCTTTCGTCGCTGGGGCCTAGGCAAGACCTGCGGTATCGATCTGCCGAGTGAGGGCGCGGGCCGTATTCCCGATGCCGAGTGGAAAGAGTCGTACTTTACCGACGCCTCTGCCGAGGACCGCAAGTGGAATGCCGGCGATATGACCAACATTGCCATCGGCCAAGGCGACATCCTGGTGACGCCCCTGCAGATGGCGTGCGCCTATATGGGTCTTGCCAACGGCGGCAAACAGTACGTGCCTCACGTGTTTTTGTCTGCCGTGTCGCGCGATGGCGACGGCGATGCCTATAAGTACAACGGCAAGGGCAAGAAGAAGCGCCTGGAGGCCAAGATCAACAGCGATTCGGATTTGACTCTTGTTCGCAACGGCATGCACGACGTGATTTACACGGCATCGACGTCCCTGGCGGCTCACTTTGGCACCCTGACGCCGCAGGTATACGGCAAGTCGGGCACGGGCGAGAAAAGCGGCGAGGACGAATACGCGTGGTTCTGCGCCTATGCGCCGGCCGATGGTCCCAAGTATGTCATCGCTACTGTCCTGGAGCAGGGCGGCGGTGGCTCAGATACCGCGATGCATGTCGTGCGCGACGTGCTCGGCGCGATTTATGACGAGCCCGATACCTCTTCGGCCTCGGGCGATTCTTCGGTTCGATAGGAGGTTGCGATGGTTTTTTCTCCGGCGGATCTGTTCCGTTCAACCAAGACCGGCTCTCGCAGCAGCCTGGACCGTGTCAACAAGCAACTTTCGGCCTCGCGCGGCACGTTTCGCCAAAAGGTGCATATCGGTGTGCTCGTGGCCACAGTGGCGCTCGTCGCCTACGGTGCCATCATTATCTGGTCGGCTTCGCAGTTTAAGGCCGATGCTTCGTTCTCACGCCATCTGCTGGGAATTGGTATCGGGGCGTTGCTGGCGGTGCTGGTCTGGCGTACCGACCTGCGCGGTATTTCCAATTTCTCGACGGCGTTGCTCGTCATCGACCTGATCGTGATCTTCTCGCCCAAGATTCCGGGTCTGTCCTATACGGGCGGTCTGGGCATGACAGGCTGGATCAAGATTCCCGGTATCGGCTTGACATTCCAGCCGGTCGAGCTTGCCAAGCTCATCACCATCTTCTTTATCGCCACGCTTGGCTCGCAGTATAACGGCCGCATCGATACCGTTCGCGACTACGTCAAGCTCTGCGGCATGCTGTCCATCCCGTTTTTGGCCGTCGTTGCCATGGGCGACCTGGGCTCGGGCCTGGTCGTGCTGGTCTCGGGCGCCATCGTCATCTGCATGAGCGGTGCGCGCCGCGAATGGGTGCTGTCGACCCTGGCCCTGCTTGTGGGCCTGGTGGCCCTCGTCCTGGCGCTCGATTCGGTCTTTGATTCGTTGCTCGGCCACGATGTGCTCATCAAGCAGTATCAGATGAACCGCCTGACGGTCTTTATCGACCCCGATAATGCCAATTCGGACGATGCCTACAACCTGCAGCAGTCGCTTATCGCCGTTGGCTCGGGCGGCTTCTTTGGTAAGGGTTTGGGTCATGCGACGCAGTCGGCCGGCGGCTTTCTGCCCGAGTTCCACACTGACTTCGTCTTCGCCTTCCTGTCCGAGACCTTTGGCTTTTGCGGTTCCTTTTTGCTCCTATGCCTCTACGTGCTGCTGATCTTTTCGACGATTCGCGTCGCCTTTAAGTGTGAGTCGCTGTTCTTGCGCCTATCGTGTGTGGGCATCGTTGGCATGTGGGCGTTCCAGACCTTCGAAAACATCGGCATGTGCATTGGCATGATGCCGATTACCGGTATTCCGCTACCGTTTATTAGCTTCGGTTCGTCTTCGATGATGATTCAGCTGCTGACGGTGGGTATCGTACAATCCATATGGCGGCATCGTTCGGGCGCCGCGTAACCGCTGGAGGGGTTTGCTATGAAAATTCCCGTAGATAAGCTGACCCGCGCTTTTAAGATGGGCGCGTCCGTTAAGAAGGATTCCGATACGCCGGTGCGCGTCTCGGTCTATTTGGATTCGTCCGCCTCGCGCTTTCTGGCCGAGACGGTGCGTGACGCCTTTGTGCCGCAGACGACCTCGGGCATTGTGCGCGTCGAGCGTCTGGGGGAGGAGCGAATTGCTCCAAAGACCGATACCGATGTGGTACTGGTGCTCTCGTGCGGTTCCGACCGCTTGGAGAGTGCCGTGCAGGAGCTCGTGATCGCCGGCGCGCCCGTGTGCGTGCTTGCCGAGTCAGCTGTGGAGGTGCCGTTTATCGAGGAGTCCACGCCCATGCTCGGCGTGGTGGCGGCAACCGATAAGACGTATCTGCTCGAGACGCTTGCCCGCTGGATTCTCGATCGCACCGAAAAGGAAACGGCTTTTGCGGCGAACTTTGCCTTCATGCGCATCGCGGCGGCCAATCGTATCATCACCTCGTGCGCGCTCACTAATATGGCGACCGGTGCGCTGGTGTTTTTGCCGGGCGCCGATTATCCCGTTATGGCGCTGGCGCAGGTGGGCATGCTCTTTGAGCTCGCTGCCGTCTTTGGACGCGGCATTAAGCCTGAGCGCGGCTACGAGGTCGCGGGCGTGCTTGTCGGCGGTCTTGTGATCCGCGCGGTCACCCGCGCGCTCGTCAAGCAGACGCCGCATATTGGGTTTGCCGTCAAGGCGCTCACTGCTGCCGCGGGCACCTATGGCATGGGCCGTGCGCTCGTTTCGCTCTACGAACGCGATGTCGACTACAGCCGTGCCAACGAGGTGGTTACTGCCACGTTCTCCCGCGTTCGCGATCTGGTGACCACGGTCGCGGGCGCTACCCGTCCTATGGCGTCCTATCAGGACGCATCAGATCTCGCTGCTTAGGGGTTTTCCGTTGCGCGTTCCGTACCAAGATTGTTTTCATTTAATTGAGCCGTTGCTCGCCAAGGTCGAAAAACCGAGTCGCTATATCGATCACGAGTGGGGCACGCTTTCCAAGGCCGATGCCGACTACCGTTGCTGCCTGATCTACCCGGATGTGTACGAGGTTGGTCTGCCCAACCAGGGTATCGCCATCCTCTACAACATCCTTAACCAGGCCGAGGGCATCTCCTGCGAGCGTGGCTATGTGCCGTGGCCCGATATGGGTGACGCTATGCGCGAGGCAGGCATTCCGTTGCTCTCGCTCGAGGGTGCAGCGCCGGTCGCTTCGTTTGATATCGTCGGCCTGCATGTGCCGCACGAGATGGCGGTGACGAACTTCCTTGAGGCACTCGACCTCGCTGGCATTCCGCTGTTAG
Source organism: uncultured Collinsella sp. (assembly GCA_900542175.1). Classification (GTDB taxonomy): domain Bacteria; phylum Actinomycetota; class Coriobacteriia; order Coriobacteriales; family Coriobacteriaceae; genus Collinsella. The sequence goes on from UQNC01000004.1 coordinate 46,867, forward strand.
CGGCCGACCGAGGTGAAGACGACCCCATCATCATCGCCGGCGGCCCCTCGGTGTACAACCCCGAGCCGTACGCGGCCTTCTTCGATGCCATCCTCATCGGCGAGGGCGAGGAATCGCTGCTCGAGACCTGCCAGCTGCATCGCCGCCTGCGCGACGAAGGAGTCCCGCGCGCGCAGATTGTTGAGCAGCTTGCATCCATTGCCGGCAACTACGTGCCGTCGCTCTATGAGGTTCGTCACGATGAGCCCTGCTCGCCGCATGGCTACACCGTGCCGCGTGAGGGCAAGGATGCTCCGGTCGTGGTCTACAAGCGCGTCGTCGAGGATTTCGGCGCCACGAATCCGCTGTCGCAGTCGTGTGTACCCTATGCGCAGCTGGTCCACGACCGCCTGTCTATCGAGATCCTGCGTGGCTGCGCTCGCGGCTGTCGTTTTTGCCAGGCCGGCATGACGTATCGCCCGGTGCGCGAGCGCTCGGCCGACCAGATCGTCTCGTCGGTGATTCAGGGTCTGGAAAAGACCGGCTATGACGAGGTGTCGCTGACCTCGCTCTCCACGACCGACCACTCCTGCATTCGCGACGTGCTCGGCAGGCTCAACCGTCGCCTGGAGGATACGGGTATTCGCGTGTCTATTCCGTCGCAGCGCCTGGATTCGTTTGGCGTGGATATGGCCGAGTCGGTCGCCGGCGAAAAGAAGGGCGGCCTGACGTTCGCACCCGAGGCCGGCAGCCAGCGCATGCGCGACATCATTAACAAGAACGTGACCGAGGAGGACCTGGACCGTGCGGCCAAGGCGGCCTTCGAGGCCGGCTGGAACCGCATGAAGCTCTACTTTATGATGGGCCTTCCCGGCGAGCGCGACGAGGACATCGTGGCCATCGCCAATCTGGCCGATCACGTGCTGGAGCTCGGTCGTTCTGTGGTGCCCAAGGCTCGTCGCGGCTCGATCTCGGTGTCCATCTCGGTTTCGGTGTTTATCCCCAAGGCTGCCACGCCGTTCCAGTGGTGCCCGCAGCTCGACTACGACGACGTCAAGCGTCGCCAGAAGCTGCTTATCACGAGCGTTCGCAACCGTGCCGTCCGCGTGCATTACCACGATGCCGAGACCTCGCTCATCGAGGCCGCGCTCTCCCGCGCCGGTCGTGACATGACGCCCGTCATCATCGATGCTTGGCGCTCGGGGTCTCGCTTTGACGCCTGGGTAGAGCATTTCTCGCTCGATAACTGGAAGGAGGCTGCTGCCAAAAACGGCATCGACCTCAATGAGCTTGTGCACCTGCCCTACGAGTTGGACTGGCGTCTGCCGTGGGAGCATGTGAGCCCCGGCTGCACGCGCGGCTTCCTCGAGCGCGAGTACCGTCGCTCGCTCGAGGGTGTCACGACTCCCGACTGCACTCGCACGTCGTGCACCGGCTGCGGAATCTGCCCCACGCTCCACGCCAAGAATGTATTGATGGGTGATCGCGCATGAGTGAGCGCCTGACCGACAACCCCACGCTCTTTAGACTTCGTGTTCGCTATGGCAAGCGCGATCGCCTTAAGTACCTGGGCCATCTCGAAGTAATCCATACCATTGAGCGCATCGTGCGCCGTGCGGGACTTCCCTATGCCGTCACGCAGGGCTTCTCTCCGCACATGCGAGTGGGCTTCTCTTCGGCGCTACCGGTGGGTACGTCGTCGATCTGCGAGTGGTATGACCTGTTTATGACCGAGTTCGTGGCGCTCGACGAGGCGTTTGGGCGCCTGGCTGCGGCGTCTCCGGCCGATCTGGCGCCCATCGAGGCGGCGTATATCGACGTGCGCACGCCGGCGTTGACGGCGCAACTCACGCGTCTGTCGTATCGCATCGACCTGCACTTGGATCCCGAGGCGCCCGTAAGCGCCGACGAGGTGCGTCGTGCGATCGACACGCTGCGCGCGGACCATGGCATCGACTACGCGCGCGGCAAAAAGAGCAAGCGCTTGGATTTGGATCACACGCTCGTGGGCTATGAGCTCACGGCGGGGGAGCGCCCGGACCATTTGGTGCTCATGCTCGACACCCATGCCGACAACGAGGGCTCCATGCGTCCGGAAATTTTGCTTTCTGCTGCTGATGTTTTGTTGCAGGGCTTGACCCCGGGCGTGGATGCACCTATTGTTTCCACCGGTATGCAAGACCTCGTGACCATCTGCTCCTACGATGTCGAGCGTCAGAATCAAGCATGCGAGGACGACGAGGGCCGACTCGTCAGCCCCATACCTGTGCGAACTTGTGGATTTGCTCCACATACTCGTTGACGGGGGTATTTTCGCCTGCTACTATATTCGACTGTTGCACTAACTGATGCATGAAGGGCAAGTAAACATGTACGCAATCGTTAACACGGGCGGCAAGCAGTACAAGGTCGCCACCGACGATGTCATCACCGTCGAGAAGATCGAGGGCAATGAGGGCGACAAGGTCACCCTGCCGGTCATCTTCCTCAACGATGGTAAGAAGATCGTCACCGATCCCGACAAGCTGGCCAAGGCCAAGGTTACCGCTCAGATCGTTGAGCAGTTCAAGGGCGAGAAGCAGCTGGTCTTCAAGTTCCACAAGCGCAAGCGCTATCGTCGTCTGAAGGGTCACCGTCAGCAGCTCACCAAGCTGAAGATCGTGAAGGTCCAGGCTACGTCCCGCGCCAAGAAGGCTGTCAAGGCAGAGGCCGAGGCTGTTGCCGAGGCTCCCGTCGCCGAGTAGATTACACTCGTAACGAAAGAGTAGGTATACACAATGGCACACAAAAAAGGACTCGGTTCCTCCCGTAATGGCCGTGACTCCCGCGGTCAGCGCCTTGGCACGAAGCGCTATGCCGGCCAGACGGTAACCACGGGCACGATTCTCGTCCGTCAGCACGGCACTCACATCCACCCGGGTGAGAACGTTGGCCGTGGCAAGGACGACACGCTGTTCGCGCTGGTCGACGGTACCGTTGAGTTCCACAAGGGTATCAAGCACAGGGTCAGCGTACGCCCGCTCGCGAACGCGTAATTCACCCTTCATAGAGCACATATGTGGGAGGCACTTGAGTTTTAGGATTCAAGGGTCTCCCTCTTTTTGTAGGAGGCGATTCTGTTGTCACAGTTCACCGATATCAGCCGCATTAACGTGTGCGGCGGCGACGGCGGAGCCGGATGCATGTCGTTTAGGCGCGAGGCATTTGTCCCCAAGGGCGGCCCCGATGGCGGCGACGGCGGTCGTGGCGGCAATGTCGTCATCCAGGCCGATGCTCAGCTGTCTTCGTTGATCGATTACCGCTTTAAGCATCACTTCCGCGCCGAACGCGGCACGCACGGGCAGGGTGCCCGTCGTAACGGTAAGAGCGGCGAGGACCTTATTCTTAAGGTTCCCATGGGTACCGTGGTGCGCGAGCTCGACCCCGAGACGCAGACCCCGATGTTCGAGATTGCCGATCTGGTGCATGATGGCGAGCGCGTTGTCGTGGCGCCCGGCGGTGCCGGTGGCCTGGGCAACACGCACTTTGTGACGTCGGTGCGCCGCGCGCCCGCGTTCGCTCAGCTGGGCGAACCGGCCGAGGAGCATTGGATTGAGCTTGAGATGAAGCTTATGGCCGATGCTGCGCTCGTGGGCTTTCCCTCGGTGGGTAAGTCTTCGCTCATCGCGCGCATGAGTGCCGCCCGTCCCAAGATCGCCGACTATCCGTTTACCACGCTCGTGCCGAACCTCGGCATGGTGCGTGCCGGTGAGTATTCTTACGTCGTTGCCGACGTTCCTGGTTTGATCGAGGGCGCGAGCGAGGGCAAGGGCCTGGGCCACCAGTTCCTGCGCCACATCGAGCGTACGGCGCTGATCATGCATGTCGTCGACATGACGGGCGGTTTTGAGGATCGCGACCCGGTTGAGGATTACCGCATCATCAACCGTGAGCTCGAGCAGTATGGCGCCGAGCTTTCGGAGCGTCCGCAGATCGTCGTCGCCAACAAGTGCGATGCGCCGGGCACGGCCGACAAGATTGCCGACCTTAAGCGCGCCGCGCTCGACGATGGACATATGTTCTTTGCCGTGTCCGCCGTGACGGGCGCCGGCCTCAACACGCTGATGCTTGCCGTGGGCGAGCAGGTGGCTAAGCTGCGCGCCGAGCTGGCGGTCTCCGATGAGCCTGTCGATCTTCGCGACGAGGAGTGGGAGCGCCGTCGCCTGCAGCGCGAGAAGCGTTTCCGCATTGTTCAGGAAGAGCCCGGTGCCTTCCGCGTGGTCGGTCGCGCCATCGAGCGCATGGTTATTCAGACCGACTGGGAAAACGAGGAAGCCGTCATCTACCTGCAGCACAAGTTTGCGCGCATGGGTGTTGACGACGCGCTCGAGAAGGCCGGCTGCCGTGCGGGCGACGAGGTCCGCATTTGCCAGCGCGCCTTTGACTTTGAGGGCGCCGAGGACTTCTCGGAGTACGAGGAGCTCGAGGACGCTGGCGAGGGCGTTGCCGTTGAGGCCCTTGACGTGACCGATGCTCCTGATGAGGGCGTCGAGGTTGTCGATGCGGCGGATGCCGCGGACGATGCCGAGACCTCGGAGGGCGAGTAAGCCATGTCGCTGCGCGGTGGAATCGGTTTGCCCGAGCTGCCCATAAAAGAGGGCAAAGAGTTTCGGCTTGGCATTATGGGCGGCACCTTCGACCCGATTCATTACGGGCACTTGGTGACTGCCGAGCAGGCGCGCGAGTCGCTCGACTTGGACGCTGTGCTCTTTATGCCGGCCGGCTCTCCTGCCTTTAAACTCGACAAACCGGTGACGCCTGCTGAGGACCGTTATGCCATGACGGTTCTCGCCACCGCCGCGAATCCGGCTTTTTTGGCGAGCCGTTTCGAGATCGACCGTCCGGGCGTGACCTATACTGCCGATACGCTTCATGCCCTTCGCGACTTTTACCCGCCGCAGGTAAAGCTCTACTTTATTACGGGCGCCGATGCGATTATCGATATTGTGACCTGGCATGATGCCGAACGAATCGCTGAGCTTGCTACCTTTATTGCGGCGACGCGACCGGGCTTTGATATCGATACGGCGCGTGCCCGAATCAAAGAGTCGGGGCTGCCGTTCGACGTGCGCTATATTCAGATTCCGGCGCTGGCGATCAGCTCGACGAACATTCGTAAGCGAGTTGCCCGCGGCATGAGCGTGCGCTATCTTACGAGCGAGTCCGTGCTCGGCTACATTCGCAAGCGCAGGCTATATGCCGATTTGGGCCAAGAAGATTTTGAGTGATGGGGGCTACGTTGTCGGTAGAGGATCAGTTTGAGGGCGATGAGCGCGCGCTGCTCAAGCGCATTCAAGAGCTACTCGATGTTCGCATGAAAGATAAGCGCAAGCGCTATGTGCATTCGCTGGGTGTTGCCGAGACCGCACTTCATCTGGCCGAGGTCTACGGCGTTGACCGCTTTGATGCGGCTGCCGCCGGCTTAATTCACGACTGGGACAAGGTTCTTTCCGATGATGAGCTCGTGGCCCGCGCGCTTCACTATGGCATCAAGGTTGCCGGCTCTCCTTCCGCCGCGACGCCGCTTTTGCATGGCCCTGTTGCCGCCTATGAGCTTCCGCAGCTTTTTCCCGAGCTGTCACCGGCCGTTTTCCAGGCTGTCGACCGTCACACCGTGGGTGCCTGCGACATGACGCCGCTCGATATGGTGGTCTTTGTGGCAGATGCCATCGAGCCCAACCGTCACGGCGACTATGCCCATGCGCTGCGCAAGATGGTGGGGGAGTCGACGCTTGACGAGTTGTTCTTCTCCTGTTTTGCGCAGGGTCTGGTCTATGTGATCCAGTCCGGGCGCTATCTTTATCCCACGGCTATTACGATTTACAACCATTACGCCCAGCTGCGCTAGCTCGGGTGTGTCTAGAAAGAGGTATTCCATGGCCGACGAGACCATGACTGACGAGCAGATTCTTGAAGGTGTGGAGCACAAGAGTTTCGTTGCCACGTCCGACCGCACCGCCGCCTCGCTGTCCGCGAACGGTGTCGCCGCCGAGGATGTCGCCCGCGCCGCCGCGCAGGCCGCCTACGACAAGAAGGGCGAGGATGTGCAGGTGCTCGACCTGACCGAGCTTTCCGACGTGTGCGACTACTTTGTGCTTGCCACCGGTACCAACAACCGCCAGGTCGATTCGATCGTCGACGAGATCGAGGAGAAGGTCGCCGAGGCTTGCGGCGAGCATCCGTTCTCCATCGAGGGCCGCGAGCAGAAGACCTGGATGCTCATGGACTACGGCTCGGTTGTCGTCCACGTCTTCACTCCCGAAGCCCGCGACTTCTACCGCCTAGAAAAGCTCTGGGGTGACGCCCCCCAGCTCCCCCTCAATCTCCTCTAGTAGCTCATTTGATACGGGGCTTTTTAGCTAGCTTCGCGCATTTCGCCGGGCAGTTGCGGTTTTCCGCACCTGCCCGGCTTTCTTTTTGCCTAAAGGCGGTTAATCGTTGAAGCGGGATTGGCGGCCGAAAGATAGGGCGGTGTCGCCGAACTTGTCTCGGACGGCGTCGATAGCGACCGAGAGGTCGCGACGGTCGCTTGATTGGGCTCCGCGGTCGTCGACTTCGCAGAACAGGTCGGTCTGGATGCCGCCTTGGTGGTCGAAGTCGCTCATGCCGATGCCCGCTAAGCGAACATGCATGCCTTCCTGCCAGATGTTGTCGAGCAGTTCGAGTGCAACCGCCACGAAGATGTTCTCATCGTCGGTCGGATGAGGCAGCCGGCGCTGTGCCGTACGCCCGCTGCCATACGAATACTTAAGCTTGAGCGTTACCGTGCCGCCCGTCAGTCCCTGACGGCGCAGGCGGCGTCCAACCGACTCACCCAGCAGCGCAATCGCCGCTTCGATGTCCCCGCGCTCAGTCAAATCTTTCGCAAAGGTGCGTTCATTGCTGACCGACTTGACCTCGCGCTCTTCATCGAGACTCGCGACTTCGGAGATTTCAAGTCCCAGCGCACGCTGACGCATACGTTCGCCGTTGACGCCAAAAATAGAGGCCAAGGTGGATTCCGGCGCGCGTGACAGCTCGCCGAGCGTGTAGATGCGCATACGGCGCAGTCGCTCCTCGGCCGAGCGCCCGATGCCGCTCATGGCAGATACCGGCAGCGCGGCCAAAAAGCGCTGCTCGGTTCCGGGGCGCACGATGGTCAGCCCAAACGGCTTATCCCGCTCGCTTGCGATCTTTGCGACCGTCTTGTTGCAGCCCACGCCAATGGAGCACGTCACTCCCAGCGCTGCCACACGGTCGCTTATACGCCGTGCAACCAGCAGTGGGTCCTCGGGCGCAAAGCGACCCGGTGTGATATCGATAAAGGCTTCGTCGATGGATACGCGCTCAACGCGCGGCGTCTCCTCGGCAAGAATCGCCATGACCTGCGCGCTCACCTCGCGGTAGCGATCAAAGTGCCCGTGCGTCCAAATGGCTTGCGGGCACAAGCGCCGCGCCTCGGCCGAGGCCATGGCAGAGTGCACGCCAAAGCGGCGCGCCTCATACGAACACGTGGACACGACGCCACGCGAATCGGCGTCTCCGCCCACGATGAGTGGCTTTCCGCGCCATTCGGGATGATCGAGCATCTCCACGCTCGCAAAAAACGCATCGAGGTCCATGAGGCCCACCGCCGGACCCGTCCAGGGAGGCGGCGTGACGCTCATGGCATCCTCATAACCGTATGTATGTTCGCGTCTTTCCATGTCATGAGTATACCGCGCAGCTCATGTGGGGTGCGTGTATGTGCTTGCAAATCCCGAATTCTTGTCTAAGATATGGATTTGCCCTCGACTACACCGAAGAAGTTGGTCTCACGGACTTCACCTGCCCGCGTCGATGGCGTATTATGTTCAACTGTTTGTTTGTAGTTGCAGCCTTAAGCTGCTTGGTTGGAGGAGTTTCCTTTGGCAGTCAAGATTCGCCTTGCTCGTCACGGCGCTAAGAAGCGTCCGTACTACCGTGTCGTCGTCGCCGATTCCCGCGCCCCGCGTGACGGTCGTATCATCGAGGAGGTTGGCCGCTACAACCCGATGACCGCCCCCAAGACCATCAACCTCGACCTCGAGAAGATCGCCGACTGGCAGTCCAAGGGCGCTCAGCTCACCGACGCCGTCGCCGCTCTGGTCAAGGCCGCCAACGAGGGCGAGAAGACCGAGACCGTCGTCAAGAAGTCCAAGAAGCAGCTCGCCAAAGAGGCCGAGGCCGCTAAGGCTGCCGCTGAGGCCGCTGAGGGCGCCGAGGAGTAAATCGTGCCTGAGGTTGACGCTGCACAGCTCGAGGGTGAGGCAATGCTCTCAGATCGCATCGCCGATCTCGTCGAATATCTCGTTGTTCAGATCGTCGACGACCCGGATTCCGTGAGCCTTGAGGTCATTGATGGTGATGACGCCTCTACGATTGAGGTTTCTGTCGCCGAGGATGACGTCGCTAAGGTCATCGGCCGTCGTGGCCGTACCATCAAGGCCATTCGCACGCTCGCCCGTGCACTGGCCGCTCGCCTCGACACTGCTGTCGAGGTAGAGGTTCTGGGCTAGGACCTTGATGTCCCAGTACAAAAACATCGCCCGTGTGGTCAAGCCGCACGGAAGGAAGGGGGAGGTCCTCGCGCAGCCGCTGCGGGGGCTTCCTTCTGTATTAGAGCCGGGTATGCGCGTCGCCCTGACGCCGCCGGCGCTCAAGCGCGACCGCTTTTGCACGGTCGTGTCCGTCACCGATACGGGCGATGGCGATCTGGTCTCGTTTGAGGGCATTGACGACTTGACGGCCGCCGAGGGCATCACGGGATGCTATGTGCTGGCAAATCGTGACGACTTTGAGCTCGATTCGCTCGACGCCGCCTATACCGACCTGATGGGTCGCGAGGTGGTCGACGAGCGCTTCGGTTCGCTCGGCACGATTGTCGAGATCATGTCGACGCCTGCCAACGATGTTTGGGTTGTCGAAGGCGATCGGTACGGCGAGGTACTGATTCCCGTGATCGAGCAGGTCGTGCTCGATCTTCCCGATGCAGGAACAATTTCCGTCCACGTGATGGATGGCTTGATCGATATGGACAAGTAGGGAGGACAACATGCTGATTGAGACCCTTTCGGTCTTTCCCGAGGTGTTTGAGCCCGTTATGTCCACGTCGATCTTGGGCCGCGCCCGCAAGGCCGGCCTTTTTGTTTTTAAGGCGTATAACCTGCGTGACTGGACGCACGACCGCCATCGTACCGTCGATGACGAGCCGTACGGCGGCGGGCAGGGCATGCTCATGAAGGTCGAGCCTATCGCCGAGGCCATCGAGGCCATTAGCGCGGAGGGCCCCAAGCCCACGGTGGTGTTCTTCACTCCCTGCGGCGAACCCTTTACGCAGCATGTGGCCGAGCGCCTGCTCAAAAGTGAGCGTCTGCTGTTTGTTTGCAGCCGTTACGAGGGTGTCGACGAGCGTGCCTATGCGTATGCCGACGAGCGTCTGTCGATCGGCGATTACGTGCTCACGGGCGGCGAGCTTCCCGCTATGGTCGTTGCCGATGCCGTCGTACGCCTAATTCCCGGCGCCCTTGGTGACGAGATGAGTAACGTGGACGAGTCATTTTCGACTGCCGAGGACGGTGGTCTGCTCGAGTACGCGCAGTACACCCGTCCTGCCGAGTTCAACGGCGAGGGCGTGCCTCCGGTGCTTGTGAGCGGCGACCATGCCAAGGTTGACGCCTGGCGCCGCAAGAATGCCATCGAGCGAACCTGCCGCTGGCGTCCCGACCTAATCGAGACGGCGCGGCTTACGCCCGAGGAGCGTGCATACGCGCAAGAGATTCTGGACGCGTCGTATTCGCAGAGCGAGGAGTGAGAATGGTCCCATCGCAGCATTCCGTGCTAAGGGGTGCGTTTGAGTGGATTGTGGTCGTTGCGATCGCACTCGTCGCCACCTTCTTGATTCGCTCGTTTGTGGTCGAACCCTTTGTGGTGCCCACCGGTTCCATGGAGTCCACGATCGAGATTGGCGACCAGGTCCTGGCACAAAAGGTGAGCCTCGAGTTCGGTCAGCCCGTCAAACAGGGTGATATCGTGGTGTTTCACAACCCCGATGGCACCTCCGAGCACGATGTTCTTGTCAAGCGCGTTATCGCCACGGCCGGCCAGACGGTCGATTTGCAGGACGGTCGCGTGGTCGTTGACGGCCAGGCGCTCGATGAGGACTATACGACCGGCATGAGCTGGCCGCTTTCGGTCCAAGCGCCTGGCGCCCAGGTGAGTTATCCCTACACCGTTCCCGACGGGTGCGTGTGGGTGATGGGCGACAACCGCGAAAACTCTGCCGACTCGCGCTACTTTGGTCCCGTCGATCGCTCTGATTTAATCGCTGTGGCGCTTGTGCGCTACTGGCCGCTCAACCGCATCGGCGCTATCGACTAAAAACCGCTATAGTACAGTACCTAACCGTGTAATCGTTTCGACGAGGGGATATTAGAGGCATGAACGCTTCATCGCTTTCCTTCCAAGACATCATCCTGCGCCTCCAGCAGTACTGGGGCGAGCAGGGCTGCGTCATTATGCAGCCCTATGACTCCGAGGTCGGTGCCGGTACCTTCCATACCGCGACCACGCTGCGCTCGCTCGGTCCCGCCGAGTGGCGCACCTGCTATGCGCAGCCCTGCCGCCGTCCCGCCGACGGCCGCTACGGCGAGAACCCTAACCGCATGCAGCACTACTATCAGTTCCAGGTGCTCATCAAGCCCTCGCCGGTCAACGCCCAGGAGCTCTACCTGGGTTCGCTGGCCGCCATTGGCCTGGACCCCAACGACCATGACGTCCGCTTTGTCGAGGATGACTGGGAGAGCCCGACCCTGGGCGCCTGGGGCCTTGGCTGGGAGGTTTGGCTCAACGGCATGGAGGTCACGCAGTTTACGTACTTCCAGCAGGTGGGCGGCATCGAGGTCGACCCCGTGCCCGTCGAGATCACCTATGGCCTGGAGCGTATCGCCATGTATGCCCAGGGCGTCAACTCCGTTTACGACCTGGTGTGGAGCTACCTGCCCGACGGTACGCCCATGACCTATGGCGACGTGTTCCTCGAGAACGAGCGCGAGTTCAGTGCCTATAACTTTGAGGTCGCCAACGTCGAGATGATGCGTCAGAAGTTTGACGACTACGAGGCCGAGTGCCATTCCTGCCTGGAGCGCAAGCTGCCGCTGCCAGCGTATGACTGTGTCATGAAGTGCAGCCACGCTTTCAACCTGCTCGATGCCCGCGGCGCCCTGTCCGCGGTCGAGCGTGCCAACTACATCCTGCGCGTCCGCGCCGTCGCCAAGGCGTGCTGCGAGGCCTATATGGCCGAGGTCGCCGGAGTCAACGAGAATGCCGACCAGGAAGGCGAGGTGGCGTAAGCCATGGCAGACGCTAAGGATTTCCTGTTTGAGATCGGTACGGAGGAAATGCCCTCCGCACCGCTGAACAATGCTGTCAAGCAGCTTGGCACCATGATCGCCAAGGGCCTCGACGAGGCCGGTCTGGCCCATGGCGAGGTCCGCGTGATCTCGAGTCCGCGTCGTCTGGCTGCGCTCGTGGCCAACGTCGCCACTGCGACCGATGAGGTTCACGAGGTCAAGCGTGGCCCTGCGGCCAACATCGCCTTCGACGCTGACGGTAACGCCACCAAGGCCGCCCAGGGCTTCGCCCGCAAGTGCGGTGTGGCTGCCGAGGATCTGGTCCGTCGCGAGGACACCGACGGCCGTGAGTACGTCTTTGCCGAGAAGAACATTCCTTCCGCTCCGGCTACTCCGATCCTGACGGCCCTGTGCGAGAAGACCATCGCCGGCCTGCAGTGGCCCAACTACCGTAGTCAGCGCTGGGGCCACGAGCACGCCACCTTCGTGCGCCCGGTCCGCTGGATCTGCTGCCTTCTGGGCGAGGATGTTGTGCCCGTGTCGTTTGCCGACGTGACGAGCGGCAACACTACGCGCGGCCATCGCGTGCTTGGCCCCGGTGACCACGTTGTCGCTAGCCCCGCCGCCTACGAGCAGGTGCTCGAGGACGCCGGCGTGCTTTCTGCCGAGCGCCGTCGCGAGGCGATTCTAGCCGGTATCGCCGAGGTCGAGGCTGCCCGTCCCGGCTGCCATGTCGATACGCCCAAGAAGGTCTTTGAGGAGGTTATCAACCTCTGCGAGTGGCCGACGGTGCTCGTCGGTACCTTCGATGAGGAGTTCCTCAAGGTCCCGCACGAGATCATCTGCGAGTCCATGCTCACCAACCAGCGCTACTTCCCGATCTATGACGGCGAGGGCAAGCTTACGCGTGAGTTCGTGGTCGTCTCCAACAGCAAGCCCGAGAATGCCGAGCGCGTGATCGACGGCAACGAGCGCGTCGTGCGCGCACGCCTGGATGACGCCAAGTTCTTCTACGAGGAGGATCTGAAGATCTCTCTCGACGAGTTTCGTGAGCGCCTGGCCAAGGTCGCTTTCCAGGAGAAGCTCGGCAGCGTGCTCGCCAAGTCCGAGCGTATTGAGCAGCTCGCGCTCGCTATTGCCCGTGAGGCGCACCTGGGTGCTCACCTGGCAGCCGACGCCGGCCGTGCCGCGCACCTGTGCAAGGCCGACCTGGTGTCCAACGCCGTCGTCGAGTTCACGAGCCAACAGGGCGTGATGGGCGGTTACTACGCGACCGCGATGGGGGAGAACGACGAGGTCGCCCACGCCATTCGCGATCATTATCGTCCCCGCTTTGCCGGTGACGAGCTGCCCGAGGGCACCGCTGGCTGCATCGTGGCCTGCGCCGACAAGCTCGATACCATCGCCGGTATCTTTGCCATCGGCGAGCCTCCGACCGGCTCCTCCGACCCCTACGCGCTGCGTCGTGCCGCTATCGGCATCATCAACATCCTGCGCGACCGTCTGCCGATCGACCCCACGTCGCTGATTGACTTTGCTCTGCAGCTTTACAGCGAGCAGGGCATTGAGTTCGACGCCGCCGAGGTCGCCCAGCAGGTTCGTGACTTTTTCCATGGCCGCCTGGTGAGCATGGCCCGCGACGAAAAGATTCCGGCCGATACCGTTGCCGCCGTCTCCGCGGTGCACATCATCGCCCCGTCTGTCTTCTTCGCCCGCTGCGCCGCCCTCGACGAGGCCCGCAAGAATGATGCCGAGACCTTTGACAACCTGGCGACCGCCTATGCCCGTGCCGCGCACATCTCCAAGCCCGAGCTGGGTGCGGAGTATGACCGCAGCCTGATGGGCGAGGTCGAGCTCGCGCTCGCCGACGCCTCCGAGGCTGCTCAGACCGCTGTCGATGCCGCCCTTGCTGCCGAGGACTACCCGGCCGCATTTGCCGCCCTCGCCGCCCTGCGCGCGCCCATCGACCGTTTCTTCGATGAGGTCATGGTCATGGACAAGGACGAGCAGCTTCGCGATAATCGCCTTAAGCTGCTCAACCGCTTCGAGGCCGTTTTCTCCGGCATCGCCAACATCGGTGAGCTTGCCCGCAAAAAGTAAGCCAGCCTGCGCATAAGCGCAAAAGGAGCCCCGCATGGATTGCCCGGTCACCGCTCGTCCCACCGTTATCGTTATCTCCGACTCGCTCGGCGATACCGCTTGTGAGGTGGTGCTTGCGGCGTCCGGGCAATTTGATGAAGGGGCTTTTCGCGTTTTGCGCCTGCCCAAGGTGACCTCCGTGGAGCAGGTCAAGTCATTTGTGGGGCCGCGCGTCGATGCCGACCATCGCGATGTCGCCGTGTTCCATACCATTGTCGATCCGGCGCTTCGCGCCCGCGTGCTCGATTACCTGGGTATGCTGCATATCCGTTCGGTCGACCTGATCGGCCCGACGCTTGCCGTGCTGTCGTCGCTCATCGGTGTGCCGCCCAAGTGCGTTGCGGGCGTGATTCACAAGACCGATGACCGCTATTTCCATCGTATCGAGGCCATGGAGTATTTCGTTGAGCACGATGACGGGCGCGGTTGCGACGATCTGTCGGGTGCCGATATCGTGCTGCTGGGTGTGTCGCGTACATCCAAGACGCCGCTGTCGATGTATTTAGCCTATCAGGGCTACAAGGTCGCCAATGTCCCACTGGCGCATGGCATGGAGCCGCCGAAGTCGATTTACGAGGTTGACCCGATGCGGTTGTTTGGTCTGATCTCGACCGTCGATGTGATTTCCGAAATTCGCGATAGTCGCTTGGGCGATGACTACGCCCGTGCCGTTGCCGGCTCCTATGCCGAGCCCGAGAGTGTGCGCAGCGAGCTTGAGGAAGCCCGTGCCCTCATGAAGCGCCTAGGCTGCTTTGTGGTGCGTACCGATGGCAAGGCCATCGAGGAAAGCGCTGCCGAGATCATTAGCCACTTGGAGGAAATCCAAGATGCCCGTGCCCGCCGCGCCGCCCCCCGAGCCCAGCAAAGCTAGCTTATTGGGGTAGCTAAAAATGCCCGTCTCTAAAAGACTACCTAAAAATAATGCACGATATTGGTAAAGCGATTTAGCAATAAACTAGCATTTGACCTGCAAGCATCTTGCATTGGTATCTTCATAAGGTAACCAACTTTACCTACCGTTTACCGCCATATTTACCACGTTTACCAACCCCCGCGCCCTCTGCGCAAGCCCGCCCAAAACCCGCCGTATAGTACCCTCACGGCTCGCATTCGGCGGGTCGATTCGTTACCACGGTCGTGCGCGTAAGTGCATGGAAGGGGAAGTATCGTGAGCGATTGCAAGAGGGTTTACCGTTTTGGAACCGACGCCCAGGGCACCTGTGTCACTGAGGGCGACAAATCCATGAACTTCGTGCTTGGCGGCAAAGGCGCAAACCTTGCCGAGATGAGCCGCATCGGTCTGCCGGTTCCCGGTGGCTTTACCATTACCTGCCAGACTTGCGTCGAGTACTCCGGTGCCGGCAATGTGTGGCCCGAGGGCGCACTCGATGAGATCGTTGCCGCTGAGGCCGACCTCGAGGCCCGCTGCGGCAAAAAGCTCGGCGATGCCTCCGATCCGCTGCTCGTGTCGGTTCGCTCGGGCGCTCCGTTCTCCATGCCCGGCATGATGGACACGGTCCTCAACCTGGGCCTCAACGACGATTCCGTCCGGGGCCTTATCGCCCAGACGCAAAACCCGCGTTTTGCCTGGGACAGCTACCGTCGCTTTATCCAGATGTTCTCCAACGTCGTCATGGGCGTCGACGCCGACCTATTCGAGAACGCCCTGACCCAGGCCCGCCTGGTCGCCGGCGTTCGTGTCGATTCCGAGCTTTCGGCCGAGGACCTGCAGGAGCTCGTCGAGACCTTTAAGGGCATCTTCTCCGAGAACGTCGAGGCGACCCTGTATCCCGAGCTCGAGGTCGCTGACGGCAAGCCCGTCTTCCCGCACGACCCGGAGCTTCAGCTGCGCCTTGCCATCCAGGCCGTCTTTGGCAGCTGGATGAACGAGCGCGCCTGCATCTACCGCAAACAGCACGGCATCTCCGACGAGCTCGGTACTGCCGTCAACGTCCAAGCCATGGCCTTTGGCAACAAGGGGGAGACCTCTGCGACCGGCGTCGCCTTTACGCGCAACCCGGCCGACGGCACTAAGGAGTTCTACGGTGACTTTCTGGTCAACGCCCAGGGCGAGGACGTCGTCGCCGGCATCCGCAACACCGAGCCCATCGCCGACCTCAAGACCACCCCAGGCCTCGAGTCCGCAGGCGAGGAGCTCGAGCGCGTGTTCCTGACGCTCGAGGATCATTACCGCGATATGTGCGATATCGAGTTCACCATCGAGCAGGGCAAGCTCTGGATGCTCCAGACCCGCGTGGGCAAGCGCACCGCCACTGCCGCCCTGCGCATTGCTATCGAAATGGTCGAGGAGGGCCTGATCACCCGCGAGGAGGCTGTGAGCCGCATCGATCCCGCGCAGCTCGACCAACTCCTGCACCCGCAGTTCGACGCCTCCAAGAAGTACGAGGCCTTGGCCAGCGGCCTTAACGCCAGCCCTGGTGCCGCCGTGGGCGAGGTCGTGTTCTCGAGTGATGACGCCGTCGCGCGTTCCGCCGAGGGCCACAAGGTCATTCTGGTCCGCTGGGAGACCAACCCCGACGACCTGAAGGGCATGGTCGCCGCCGAGGGCATCCTGACCAGCCATGGCGGCAAGACGAGCCATGCCGCCGTTATCGCCCGCGGCATGGGTACGCCCTGCGTCTGCGGTGTCGAGCGCTTCCATATCGACGCTGCCGAGAAGGTCGTGCACATCGAGGGCAGCGACCGCGTGCTGCGCGAGGGTGATGTCATCTCCATCGACGGCACCCAGGGTATCGTCGTCGACGGCGCGGTCGACCTGGTCTCTGCAGAGCTCACCGGCGACCTGGACACCATCCTGTCCTGGGCCGATGAGATCCGTTTGGACGAGACCGACGGTCACGCCAACCACGTGCGCGTCAACGCCGACAACCCCGAGGATGCCGAGCTCGCTCTTGAGTTTGGCGCCGAGGCCATCGGTCTGTGCCGCACCGAGCACATGTTCCTGGGCGATCGCAAGAACATCATCCAGAGCTTTATCCTGTCCGACGATGAGGCCGTGAAGCAGCAGGCCCTGGCCGACCTGCTCAAGGTTCAGACCGAGGACTTCCTGGCGATGTTCAAGACCATGTCCGGTCGCGATGTGGTCGTCCGCCTGCTCGATCCGCCGCTTCATGAGTTCCTGGATAATCCTCGCGAGCTCGAGGTCGCCATCACCAAGAAGGAGGCCGCCGGCGCTCCCGAGGAGGAGCTCACTGCCCTGCGCGCCCGCCTGCGTCGCATTGACGGCATGGTCGAGTCCAACCCCATGCTGGGCTTGCGCGGCGTGCGCCTGTCCGTCGTCTTTAGCGATCTGCCTCTCATGCAGGTTCGCGCCGTCGCCACGGCTGCTGCCCGCCTTATCAAGGAGGGCGTCGACCCGCGCCCCGAGATCATGGTTCCGCTCGTCTCCATCACGGCCGAGCATGTTCAGACCCGCGAGGTCATTGAGCGCGTAATCGCCGAGGTTTCCGCTGAAGAGGGCGTTGAGCTCAACATTCCCGTGGGCACGATGCTCGAGCTGCCGCGCGCCTGCATGGTCGCCGACGAGATCGCCCATCACGCAGATTTCTTCTGCTTTGGCACCAACGACCTCACCCAGACGACCTTTGGCTTCTCGCGCGACGACGCCGAGGCTAAGTTCATCCCGCTGTACCTGCACAAGAAGATCCTGAAGGACAACCCCTTCGAGACCATCGATACGGCGGTGCTGGAGCTCGTGCGCATGGCCGTCGAAAAGGGTCGCGCCACCAACCCTGGCATGCACTTTGGCGTGTGCGGCGAGCACGGCGGCGACCCCAAGTCCATCAAGGGCCTGTTTAACGTGGCCGATGTGGACTATGTGTCCTGCTCGCCCTACCGCGTGCCCCTCGCGCGCCTAGCTGCCGCTCTGGCCAAGCTCGAGGCCAAGCGCAACGCCTAGCCCCCCCTGCGCATCGACGCCTAGCGTAGCCCCCCTTCATGCCGCCCGTCTCATTCGTGAGACGGGCGGTTATCATGTGCGGGTTTTGTCTTTTTGTCTGCGTAAAAAATTGTTCTTGCAGCAGAAACCCGCGCGTGTATACTCGAATACGTTTGTTCAACTACGTGCCGGCCAAGGTGGTACGGCACCTCTAGAAGAGTAAGGAATTGCACATGGATTACATCCGCGCAATCGAGCGTCAGCAGATCCGCGAGGACATTCCTCAGGTTCGCGTCGCCGACAACGTCAAGGTTCACTACCGCATTAAGGAAGGCGACCGCGAGCGTATTCAGGTCTTCCAGGGCGACGTTATCCGCATGGCCGGCGCCGGTGCCCGCGAGACCTTCACCGTCCGCAAGATGTCCTTCGGTGTCGGTGTTGAGCGTACCTTCCCGCTTCACAGCCCCAAGATCGCCAAGCTCGAGGTCGTTCGTCATGGTCGCGTCCGTCGCGCCAAGCTGTACTACCTCCGCGACAAGGTGGGCAAGGCTGCTCGCATCCCCGAGAAGCGCTAAGAAGATCGCAGCGTCTGTCCACTCGTTTGGACACAAGGGTCACCTTCGGGTGGCCCTTCTTTTTATCTGATTTGCATGCAAGGAGGGCCTGGTATGGCCAACATGACGAGCTCGGTTTCGGCATCGCAGGTTGCCGGTGAGTTGGCGAGCGCTACGTTTGAGGAGATTCCCGCCCTCGTGGAGCATTATCGCGAGGACCCACGCCAGCAGGTGATCAAGGCTTGCGAACGCGCCCTCAAACGCCATGCCAAAGAGCTTGCCGAGCGCGAGCGCGTCAATGACATGTACGAGCTTATGCATGAGCTTGGTGGCGATGGGGTGGTCGTTGGTGTCGACGAGGTGGGTCGCGGATCGGTGGCCGGTCCTTTGACGGTATGCGCCGTCTGCCTTCCTATGGAGCCGCGCATCTGGGGCATCAACGATTCCAAAAAGCTCACGCCCGCGCGCCGCGAGCTGCTCTCGGTGAAGATAGCCGAGGTGGCGACGGCGATCGGTTTTTGCCATATCGCGCCTAAGGATATCGATGAGATGGGCATGGCCCGTGCTATCCGTACTGCCGTTGCGGGCGCCGTGGCCGATACGGGACTTGAACCCGACTGCGTCCTCATGGATGGCAACCCCTTGGGCGCCGTTCCTAACGAGCGCGATGTGGTGAAGGGTGATGCCAAAATCGCCTGCATCGCCGCGGCGTCCATCATGGCCAAGGTCACGCGTGACGAGATGATGGTCGAGTACGACGCCGAGTATCCCGAGTACCATCTGGCCGAGTCGAAGGGCTATGCAAGCCCCGAGCATATCGAGGCCATTCGCAAACATGGACTTTGTCCACTGCACCGCGTGAGCTTTTGCGGAAACTTTCTGCAGACTGAGCGCCTTTTCTAGGTCAATTGTGGAGACAGGGACCTCAGGGGTTTTATAAACCTGCTGGTAGCGGGCCGTATGCAACACCATTGCTGCGTACGGCCCGTTTTTTGACGGCATTTGGTCAGCTTTTGGTTTGCTTCCGGTACTTACCCGCATGAAAGGTGCCCTCATCATCGGGGCAATGCAGCGTGCGGGAAAGGAGACCCCATGAGTGCCGCAAGCAAAAAGAGCAAGACGCAGCAGCTCAAGGAGCGTTGGGAAAACGGCGAGCTCGACTGCGGGGCGATGACGCCTGAGTTTATCAAGGGGCTCAGTCCCCGCGAGCTGGGCATGCTGGGCGAGCTGATCACCATCGACTACTTTAACGAGCGCGGCTACACCTTGCTGGAGCAGGGTTATCGTTGCTCCGAGGGCGAGGCCGATCTGGTGCTGCTCGATGAGCTCGACGATGTCGTGGTGATGGCCGAGGTCAAGACCAGACGCGTCGCACTGGATTGCAGCACGCGGGTCTTTCCCGAGGAGGCTGTGGACGCCCGAAAGCAACGCCGCTATCGCCGCATCGCAAGTTGCTATCTCATGGAACATTATCCGCTCAAGGCGATTCGCTTCGATGCCGTGGGTGTCACCATTCGCGGCGGGCATATCGCCGAGATCGAGCATCAGTACAACGCGTTCGATTGGCAGGTGTCGTGATGGCGTTCGAGACGTTTGCCGTTCACGCGGCCTGCATCCGTGGCGTCGAGGCGATTCACGTCACGGTCGAGGTCTCGCTTGCCGGCGGCGTTCCGGGCATTCAGATGCTCGGCATTCCGAGTATGGAGGTGATGGAGTCACGCGGTCGTATTCGCTGCGCGATGCGCTCCGCCGGGTTTGAAATCCCGCGCTCGGGCATTACGGTCAATCTGGCGCCTGGCGATATTCGCAAGACCGGTAGCGGCTTTGATCTGCCCATCGCCATCGCGGTATTGGCGGCCGATGGTCAGATTCCCCGCGACAACCTCGATCGTTGTCTTATCGCAGGTGAGCTTGGCTTGGACGGTACGGTGCTTCCTGTCAAGGGCGAGGTGGCGTTTCAGCTATTGGCGCGTGATATGGGGCTGTCTTTTATCGCCGGCAGGTCAGACCAGCATGTGCCACTCGCGGGCGTGGATTGTGGATTCATCGATCATTTGTCTCAGCTTGCCCATGGCATGGGCGATGCCGCGCGGCACTACTTGGATTCTGAAGTGCTCGAGGCGACCTTTGAGCCCGAACTCGACTATGCCGACGTACTGGGGCAGGAAGTCGCCAAACGCGGCATGGCGCTTTCGGCCGCTGGCGAGCTCGGCCTGCTCATGATCGGCTCGCCCGGTTCGGGTAAGACCATGCTCGCCCGTCGTATGACCGGCATCCTGCCCGAGCTTTCCGTTGAGGACCAGCAGGAGGCGCTGTGCATCCATTCGGTCTTGGGCGAGAACATCGATGGCTTATTGGCAGGTCATCGGCCATTTCGAAGTCCCCATCACAGCATATCAACGGCTGGCCTCATTGGCGGAGGGCGCCCGGTGCATCCGGGTGAGATCAGCCTGGCTCATGGCGGCGTGCTCTTTTTGGACGAGCTTGCCGAGTTTCCCACGAGTGTGCTGCAGACGCTGCGTCAGCCCATCGAGCGCGGCTATGTGAGGATCGTGCGCGTCGACGGGGCCTTTACCTTCCCGTCGCGCTTTCAGCTGCTGGCTGCGAGCAATCCCTGTCCCTGCGGCTTTTTGGGCGACCGTGAGGTGCCATGCCGCTGCTCGGCGGCGATGGTCGAGCGCTATCGGTCAAAGCTGCGCGGTCCTTTGGCCGACCGTATCGACATGATGATCGATGTGACCCGTCCCGACCCCCAAGTGATTATCGAGGGTGCGGAGGGTATGTCGTCTGCCGAGTTACGTGACTACGTTGTGCGCGGTCGCGCTTTTCGCGCTTGGCGCGAATCCCGTATGGACGATGCGGATGCCGAGGTCGAGGATGACGAGACGCGGTCCATTGACGGCGTCGTTTCGACCTTTGAGCTCGATGATGCGGCGGAGAAGTGTGTACTCGGCCTGTCGAAGCGCACACATCTCACGGGTCGCGGTATCGTGCGCCTGGTGCGTATCGCTCGTACAATCGCCGACGTCGCCGAGAGCGAGCATGTGACGCAGGACCACGTGCTCGAGGCGGCGATGTACCAGGGAAGGAGGGACCAATGATGGCCGAGGGGACCTTTGAGCTGCATCCAGGTGATACGTTGTATCCCGAGACCGTTTTGGAGCTTTCTGATGTACCCCAGACGCTCTATGTGCGCGGCAACCCCGAGGTGCTTTCGACGCCTGCGCTCTCCATCATCGGCGCGCGCAAGGCCTCGCCGTATGGTCTTGCCGTGGCAGAGCTTGCGTCAAAGGTGGCGGTCGAGGCGGGCGTGACGGTAGTCTCGGGCGGCGCGGTCGGTTGTGACCAGGCCTCGGGTTGGGCTGCGGTCAACGCTGGCGGTAAACACGTCGTGGTGCTGGGGACGGGCGCCGACGTGGTCTACCCGCGTTCGAGCGCGGGGCTTATTACGCGCACGCTCGATACGGGTGGCGCGGTCGTGTCGATCTCTCCGTGGGGCATGGGTCCGCGCAAGTTTGCCTTTCCGCGCCGCAATCGCGTAATCGCGGCCTTGTCGCAAGCCCTCTTTGTATCCGAGGCGGGTATGCCTTCCGGGACGTTTTCTACAGCCGAGGCTGCTATGGATTTGGGGCGAGAACTTCTTGCCGTGCCGGGGTCGATCCTATCGCCCGAGTCGCGTGGCACGAATTACCTCATTGCGAACGGTGCCTGCTGCATCATCGACGAGGAATCTATCGAGATGGCTATTTCACGCATCTACGGCACCCTGCGCTACTCGCGCCCCGATGCTCCCGGCATTGCCGACCTGGATCAAACACAGCAGACCGTGATGCATGCACTCATCGCCTCTCCGCTCAAGGTCGACGACATCGCGGCACTCGTCTCGCTCGATGCCGTCGGCGTACTCAAACTCCTGGGTTCGCTTGAGCTCGAGGGTCTTATCGAGCGCATGATGGATGGAAGGTATGCGCCCTCCAAGTTTGCCCTTCACGCTCAGACACCCTTCGGTCACAATGGAAAACATGTCAATTAGAAAGGTGTTTGCAGATGCTGTTTGATCAGGTGACGGTTATCGGTGGCGGTCTGGCGGGTTCGGAGTGCGCGATTCAGCTGGCAGATCGCGGGTTCGCCGTAAGGCTGTGCGAGATGCGCCCCCAGGTTAGCTCCCCGGCCCACCATACCGATCACCTGGCAGAGCTCGTCTGTTCCAATTCGTTTAAGTCGACCCGTCCGGATTCCGCGGCTGGATTGCTGAAGGCCGAGCTTGAGCGCATGGGTTCAGTCCTGCTCGATTGCGCCCATCGCGCCGCTGTTCCCGCCGGTGGCGCCTTGGCGGTCGACCGCGTCAAGTTTTCCGAGTTTGTCGAGGCCGAGGTTGCCGCCCGTCCCAATATCGAGATCATTCACGGCGAGGTCACGCAGATTCCCGAAGGTCACGTGGTCATTGCCGCCGGCCCCTTGTGCTCGCCGGCGCTGAGCGAAGAGGTCATGAAGCTCGTCGGTGGCGACGCCCTTGCGTTCTTCGATGCCGCGGCGCCGATCGTCGATGCCTCCACGCTCGATATGGACGTGCTGTTCTCGCAGTCGCGCTACGAGGAGCAGGGGAGCGGCGACTATCTCAACGCTCCGCTCAATAAGGAGGAGTACGAGGCCTTTATCGAGGCGCTTACCACGGCCGACCGCGTGGTGCTCAAGGACTTTGAGGGCGGCGATCTGTTCCAGGCCTGCCAGCCTGCCGAGGAAGTTGCGCGCACCGGCAAGGACGCCATTCGCTTTGGCGCCATGAAGCCTGTCGGCCTCACCGATCCGCGAACCGGTCGTCGTCCCTGGGCGGCGATTCAGCTGCGTGCCGAGAATAAGGAGAAGACCGCCTATAACCTGGTGGGCTTCCAGACCAACTTGACCTTTGGCGAGCAGAAGCGCGTCTTCCATATGGTGCCGGGCCTGGAGAACGCTGAGTTCTTCCGCTACGGTGTCATGCACCGTAATACCTTTGTCGACGCCCCGCACGTGCTCGATGGCACCTTTGCCGTGCCCGGCACCGGCGTGCGCCTGGCCGGTCAGATCACCGGCACCGAGGGGTACATGGAAGCCGTGGCGACGGGTCTGCTCGCGGCGCTCAACACCTATGCCGAGGCTATCGGGGCCGCGGGCGTCGAGCTGCCGCGTGTGGGCGCCCTGGGTGCGCTCGTGGGCTATGCGACCGATCCTGCCACCGTGGGCTATCAGCCTATGCATGTCAACTTTGGCCTGGTGCCGCCACTCGAGGATGGCAAGCGCCGCAGCAAGCGCGACCGCTACCAGGCCTATGCGGACCGTGCGCTCGAGGCCCTTGATGCCTATCTGGCCACTCGCCCCGATTTGTTTGGAGGCGACCGGTCATAGCCTTTGACCTGTACGACACCGTCGACTCGTTTATCGCCTATATCTCACGTGTCGAGGGACTTTCTCCCAACACGGTGACGGCCTATGGCTCGAGGCTGGAGCGTTTTGCTGCCTGGTGCGAGCGTGAGGATATAGATGCTTTCGCTGCCGACGTGCGCACCATTCGTCGCTATCTTGCCGAACTTTCGCGTGAGCAGGTGGCTCCCCGAACGCTTGCGGCACACCTGTCTGCCATTCGCTCGCTCTATCGGTGGATGGCTGCCGAGGGGGTCGTGGAGGGCGATGTGGTCTCGGCAATTTCCTCGCCCAAGCTCCCGCGCGATCTACCCGGTGTGCTGACGACCCAACAGGTGGAGGCGCTGCTCAAGACGCCTGATACCTCAACACCCGCGGGACTGCGCGATGCGGCGATGCTCGAGCTGCTCTATGCCTCGGGCGCCCGTATCTCTGAGCTCGCAGCACTCAATGTGGAGTCCATTGTGTGGTCCGAACGCACGCTGCGCCTGTGGGGCAAGGGGAGCAAAGAACGTATCGTCCCTCTGTATCGTCGCGCGCTCGAGGCGACGCGTCTCTATATTGAGGAGGGGCGGCCGGAGTTGCTCGCTCAGGCAAAGCGCCGTGACCCCACTACCGGGCCGCATCCGCTGCTTATATCGGCGCGCGGTAATCGCATGAGTGCCGCCATGCTCAGGCGGCGGTTCCATACTCTGGCGACACTCGCCGGCATTCCGGCCGACATCGCCCCGCATGCGATGCGCCATACCTTTGCGACCGACTTGCTCGAGGGCGGTGCGGACCTGCGCTCGGTTCAAGAGCTGCTGGGTCATGCGAGCCTGTCCACGACGCAGATCTACACGCACCTCACGCCCGATCGGCTCAAACGTGCCGTGGCTCAAGCCCATCCCCGAGGCGAATAGTGGCTGGGACGTCCCGCGCCGCACTCAGGTGTGTGGTTTTGATTGCGGGTTGGCACGAAGATGCATTCCTGCTATCATTCATCGGGTTGCTTCACGGCAACATGTTTTTATCACGCACGCGCGGCTACTTCATACCGTGGTGCCCGGGCTTTGGTAGCACATGTCCGGGTTGGTTTTGGAGGATGACCCCGCGCGGAGGCAAACCACAGGAGGTTTAACATGGCTACCAAGATTAATATCCGCACCCTGCTCGAGGCCGGCTGCCACTTCGGTCACCAGACCCGTCGCTGGAACCCCAAGATGAAGCCGTTCATCTTCGGTGAGCGCAACGGCATCTACATCCTCGACCTCAAGCAGACCATCCTCGACGCCGACCAGGCCTACACCTTCGTCAAGAACGTCGCCAAGGGTGGCAACGTGCTGTTCGTCGGCACCAAGAAGCAGGCTCAGGAGGCCGTCAAGAACGCTGCTGAGCGCGCTAATATGCCCTACATCAACCAGCGTTGGCTCGGCGGTATGCTGACCAACTTCGTCACCATCCGCTCCCGCATCAACCGCATGGAGGAGCTCGAGGCCATGGTCGAGGACGGCCGCATGGCAGTGCTCCCCAAGAAGGAGCAGGCTGTGCTCGGCAAGGAGCTCACCAAGCTCCAGACCAACCTCGGTGGCGCCCGCGACATGAAGGGTCTGCCCCAGGCTCTCTTCGTCATCGACACTAAGCGCGAGGAGAACGCCATCAAGGAGGCTCAGCGCCTGAACATCCCCGTCGTCGCTCTGATCGACACCAACTCCGATCCCGACGAGGTCGAGTACGGCATCCCCTGCAACGATGACGCTATCTCCGCTGTCACCCTTATGTGCGAGCTCATGGCTGACGCCTGCCTCGCTGGCTCCGGTAAGGAGCAGGTCTCCGAGGCCGAGATGGCCGCTGAGCCCAAGGCCGAGTAAATCAGTCTTAGTTAATTCTTTTTCATCTCTTTGAAAGGAACCACAATGGCCCAGATTACCGCCGCTATGGTCAAGCAGCTCCGCGAGATGACCGACTCCCCGATGATGGAGTGCAAGAAGGCTCTCGTCGAGGCTGACGGCGACATGGACGCCGCTGTCGACGTTCTGCGTAAGAACGGCCTTGCCAAGGCTGCCAAGAAGGCTGGCCGTGAGACCAACGAGGGCGCTGTCGCCGCGTTCGTCTCCGAGGATGGCAAGACCGGCGCTCTGCTCGAGCTCTCCTGCGAGACCGACTTCGTTGGCTCCAACGCCAAGTTCACCGGCTTTGCTTCTAAGGTCGCTGAGGTTGTCGCTACCACCGAGCCTGCTGACGTCGACGCTCTGCTCGAGAAGCCGATGGGCGAGGAGACCGTTTCCTCCGAGCTCACCGAGATGATTCACATCATGGGCGAGAACATGAAGATCTCCCGCTTCGCTGCCCGCAAGGCCGAGAACGGCGCGCTCGCTTCTTACATCCACATGGGTGGTAAGATCGGCGTCCTCGTCGAGTTCGACTTCGAGAAGGCCGAGACCGCTCAGGCTGAGTCCTTCAAGACCTTCGCTCACGACGTTGCCCTTCAGGTTGCCGCCGTCGCCCCGATCTGCGCTACCCGCGATCAGGTTCCGGCCGAGACCGTCGAGCACGAGAAGCAGATCTACATGGCTCAGGCTGCCGAGTCCGGCAAGCCCGAGGCTATCCAGGAGAAGATGGCTGTCGGCCGTCTGGAGAAGTTCTACAAGCAGTCCGTGCTCACCGAGCAGGAGTTCATCAAGGACAGCTCCCTCACCATCAAGAAGTACGCTGAGCAGGTCTCCAAGGAGCTTGGCGACACCATTACCGTCGTTGCCTTCGATCGTCTGGTCCGTGGCGAGTAAATAAGCTCTTGTAGCTGGTAATGAGCAGGCTGTGGGTTTTACTCACAGCCTGCTTTTTCATGGCTCCCCGTTAAGCCTTTGTTATCATATTGAGAGTCTAATTAAAGGAGGATCGCTTTGTCCGACATCCGATATAAACGCGTGCTTCTTAAGCTTTCCGGCGAAGCACTGATGGGCGACGGCCAATATGGCATCGACCCCAAGGTTACCGACCATCTTGCCAAGCAGGTCAAGGAGCTGCTCGCCGTTGGCCATGAGGTCGGCGTCGTTGTCGGCGGCGGCAATATTTTCCGTGGCATGGCCGGCGCTGCCGGTGGCATGGAGCGTGCTCAGGCCGACTACATGGGCATGCTGGCAACCGTTATGAACGCGCTCGCCCTGCAGGATGCCTTCGAGCACAACGATGTTCCCTGCCGCGTGATGAGCGCTATCCAGATGAACGAGATCTGCGAGCCCTATATTCGTCGCCGCGCTATCAACCATCTGTCCAAGGGCAACGTCGTCATCTTCGCTGCCGGTTCGGGCAATCCGTACTTTACGACCGACACCGCCGCGGCTCTTCGTGCGTGCGAGATCGGCGCCGAGATTCTGATTAAAGCCACCAAGGTCGACGGCATCTACGACAAGGATCCCGTCAAGTGCGCCGATGCCGTCCGTTTTGACAAGATTACCTATCACGAGGTTCTCGTTCGCGGCCTGCAGGTTATGGATTCCACGGCTACGGCTCTGTGCCAGGATAACCGTATGCCTATTTTGGTCCTCAACATCGATGGCGAGGACACCGTCAAGCGCGCGCTCGCGGGTGAGCCCGTCGGCACGCTCGTCTATCAGGAGGATTAAGCATGGCAGAGAACATCACCGCCCATATGGACAAGTCGCTCGAGTCCCTCAAGCATAACTTCTCCAAGGTCCGTACCGGTCGCGCCAACGCCAACATTCTGTCCGACATCACCGTTGATTATTACGGTGTCCCCACGCCGGTCACGCAGGTTGCCGCCGTCAAGACCCCCGAGGCTCACATGCTGCTCATCGAGCCGTGGGACAAGGCGCTCATCAACGCTATCGTCAAGGCCATCGGCGCTTCCGATCTGGGCATTACCCCCAACTCCGATGGCACCGTCGTTCGTCTGCCGTTCCCGGCCCCCACTGAGGAGCGCCGTCGCGAACTCGTCAAGGAGTGCCGCGAGTACGCCGAGCAGGCCAAGGTGTCTATCCGTAACATCCGTCGCGACTTCAACAATAAGCTCGAGCGCGATGAGGAGCTCACCGAGGACGATGTCCGTCGTGAGCAGGCCAAGGTCCAGAAGCACACCGATGAGTATGTCGCCAAGGTCGAGGAGCTTCTGAAGGAAAAAGAAGCCGAGGTCATGGAGATCTAAGGTGCAATACGACGAGCATAAACTGGTCGAGTACTTTGCCGACGCCCCTGCGGGCGTCGGTTTTTCCGACCTTGACCTCAATAACATTCCGCACCATATCTCGTGCATCATGGACGGCAACGGTCGTTGGGCCACGTCGCGCGGTCTTGCACGCACCGAGGGTCATAAGGCAGGTATCCTCTCGCTGCGCGAGATCATTACCGCCTGCGTGCGCCTGGGCGTCGACGTGCTTTCTGCCTATGCGTTTTCTACCGAAAACTGGAACCGTCCGCAGCATGAGGTCAACGTCTTGATGCATCTGTTTGCCAAGACGTTTATCGACGAGCTGCCGCTTCTGAAGCGCGAAAATGTGCGTGTTGTCTTTTTGGGCGACATTTCCGCGCTGCCCAAGAAGACCCGCGACGTTTTTGAACGCGGTCTTGCCGAGTGCGCCGATCACACCGGTATGACGCTGGCGCTTGCCGTCAACTACGGCGCGCGTGCCGAGATTACCCGCGCTGTCCGTCAGATTGCACTCGACGCTGCCGCCGGTAAGATCGATCCTGCCGCAATTGATGACGACATGGTGGCTTCCCACCTCTATACTGCCGGCCTTCCCGATCCTGAGCTTGTGATTCGCACCTCTGGTGAGCTGCGCCTTTCGAACTATCTGCTGTGGCAGGTGGCTTATTCCGAATTCTACGTCACCGATACCTATTGGCCCGTCTTTGATCGTTGGGGCCTTGTCGACGCCATTTTGGCCTATCAGGGCCGTGACCGTAGGTTTGGTGGACTGAGCAAGACCGAGGAGGCTTAATCGTGTCCGATCGTCCCAAGGCATCTGCTCCCAAGACGCCTGCGCGCAAAGCTGCCACTGCGGGAGCGCCTGCAGCGAAGAGCGGCACCGGTTCGTGGCTGGCGGGCTTTATTACCCGCGCCGCCGCCGGTATCGTCTACGCCGTTGTCTTTATCCTGTGCCTGGTTTTGGGTATCGTTCCCACGGCCATCTTTGTTTCCGTCATGAGCGGTCTGTGCTGCTATGAGTTTTTCCGTATGACAAGGCTCGATGGCAAGATGGCTAACGAGCGCATGGGTATCGCTGCCGCCGTACTCTTTCCGCTGTCGGCGTTGGGCGATTCGATGTTGCTGAATGCCCTGCTTTTTGCCTTGATGCTCGCTGTGGGCATTTGGTATGTCTGGTCGCCGCGTACCCGCATCTCTGATGTGGCCGTGACGCTCATGGGTCCCATCTACACTGGCTTTATGCTGTCGGCTATCGTGCTGCTGCGCGATGCCGTGCCCGGTTTTGCCGGCGCCCTGCTTTCAGTGGGCGTTTGCGCGTCCCTTTGGGTCTCCGATTCGTTTGCCTACATCGTGGGCAGCCGTATCGGCAAGCACAAGATGGTTCCCAAGATCTCTCCCAAAAAGAGCTGGGAGGGGTTTGCCGGCGGCATCTTGGGCTCGGTTTTGATTTGGCTCATCCTGTGGGCGACGCACTTCTACAAGCTCAGCCTGCCCTATGCGCTGCTGTGCGGCGTGGTCGTGTCCATTCTGGGCGTTATCGGCGACCTTATCGAGTCGCGCATCAAGCGCGGTGTGGGCGTCAAAGATTCCGGCAACCTTATCCCGGGCCACGGCGGAATGCTCGATCGTAGCGATTCGCTTATCTTCGGCTGCATCACCGCGCAGCTGTTGCTGATGATCGGAGGCGTGCTGTAATGTCCTTCCAGACGACGTATGGCTCCGATGGACGTCTCCGCGTTGCCATCCTGGGCTGTACAGGCTCTATCGGCACCCAGGCGCTCGATGTGTGCCGCCAGCATGCCGATCGCCTGCAGGTGACGGCGCTGTCCGTTAACTCCAGTACCTCTGAGCTCGTTGCCACTGCCCGTGAGTTCTCGGTTCCGGCGGTTGCCGTGGCCGATGCCGCTCATGGCGATGACGCCGTGCTGCAGGAGTTGCCCGAGGGAACGAAGCTCGGCGTTGGCGCGCAGGCGGTTTGCGAGCTCGCGCGTCGCGACGATGTCGACTGCGTGCTCGTCGCTATTGTGGGCGCCGCCGGTCTCGAGGCGAGCCATGCGGCCTTGACCTCGAATAAGCGCCTTGCCCTTGCCAACAAGGAGTCCCTCGTCGTCGGTGGCGACTTGCTTATGCCGTTGGCACAACCGGGCCAGCTTATTCCGGTCGACTCTGAGCATTCCGCCATCTACCAGTGCTATCTGGGGGAGAACCCGCGCGAGGCCCACTGCATTTGGCTCACCTGCTCGGGCGGTCCGTTCTTTGGCCGCACGCGCGACGAGCTCGATCGCGTGACGCGTGCCGATGCCCTCGCGCATCCCACGTGGGCCATGGGTGCCAAGATCACCATTGACTCCGCCACCCTCATGAACAAGGGCCTGGAGCGCATTGAGGCCATGCATCTGTTTAACTGCGACCTCGATTTCATTAACGTGGTCGTGCAGCGTCAGTCCAAGATTCACTCTATGGTCGAGTTCGCCGACGGCTCCGTGATGGCGCATCTCGGTGCATCCGACATGCGTATTCCCATCCAGTTCGCGTTCTCGTATCCCGAGCGTTGGGATACCCCGGCGCCTCGTATCGATTTCCGCGAGCTGGGGCAGCTCACGTTTGATGCTGCCGACATGGATACCTTCCGCTGTCTGGCACTGGCCGAGCGTGCCGGCAAGACGGGCGGCACCATGCCGTGCGTGCTCAATGCCGCCAACGAGGTTGCCGTCGATGCCTTCCTGCACGATGGCTGCAGCTTTACCGATATCGATCGCATTGTGGAATCCTGCATGGACGCCCACGATATGCAGGCGGTCGATTCGTTTGAGCAGCTTCGCGACATCGATGCGTGGGCGCGTGAAAAGGCTGCGCAGGTGCTCGCCGCAACCCGTTCCTAACCCATAAGGATTGCTTTTTCGTTTTATGGATACTGTTCTGAGCGTTCTCTCATCGGTCTTTTGGGGCCTGCTGGTGCTTTCCGTCCTCGTGTTTTTGCACGAGGGCGGCCACTTTTTGGCGGCGCGTGCCTGCGGCGTCCGTGTGACCGAGTTCTTTTTGGGTCTGCCGTGCCGCTTTGACATCCATTACACGTCGCGTCGCATTGGAACCAAGTTTGGCGTGACCCCGCTGCTGCTGGGTGGCTACGCTGCCATCTGCGGTATGGATCCGACCGATGTTTCGTGCGCCGATCGCGTGCTCGCGGCTATCTATCGTCATGGTCGCGTGACCGTGGCCGACCTTGCTGTCGAGCTCGAGCTTTCCGAGGAGGTTGTGCTCGAGGCATGCGCCCTTTTGCTGGGCTGGGGCTCCATCGCGCCCTGGTATGAGGAAGGGGAGAAGCCCTCGCCGAGCTACTATCCCACCAAATATCAGACGTTGCCGCGAGACACGGCAGGCTATACCACCTTTGATGGTCGCCGTTTCGATCACGAACATGCGACTGCCGAGGGCGATGTGTGGGAGCTGCCGTTCGGCGAGGCCGAGCTCCTTGCGCAAGAGCGCTCGCACACCTATTTGGGCCAGGGCTTTGTCAAGCGTGCCTTTATGCTGCTTGCGGGCATTATCGTCAATATCCTGACGGGTTTTTTGCTCCTTATGAGCATCTATTCCATCGCAGGTGTCACCGTGCCGGTGGATACCAATGTGATTGGCCAGGTTGACGAAGGCTCGATTGCCGCCTCGGCGGGAATCGAGGGCGGCGACGCGATTCTTTCGGTCGACGGAGTATCGTGCTCTACCTGGATGGACGTTTACGATGCCATCGGCAAGGCTGCCGGTAAGGACGATATCGCCATTGAGTACGAGCGTGACGGCAAGCAGCATTCGACCACGGTTGCGCTCAAAGAGGACGATCGCCTAGGTGTGTATGCCTCTACGCAGGTGGTCCGTTTAGACCCCATCACGTCGGCTCGCCTGTCGTTCTCCTATGTTGTGCAGACAGCGGAGGGCGTGATGCGCCTGCTCCAGCCGCAGCATACGATGGAGATTCTCGATCAGTCCTCTTCGATCGTGGGTATTAGCGTTATGTCCTCACAGGCTGCTGCTGCCGGCCCTGCCACGTTCCTTTCGTTTGCCGCCCTCATTTCATTCTCGCTTGGCTTTATGAACCTGCTGCCCATCCCGCCACTCGATGGCGGCAAGCTAGTCATCGAGATCATTCAGAAGATTGCGGGCCGCGAGCTTCCGCTCAAGGTCCAGACGATTGTGAGCTATGTGGGCATCGCGCTCTTTGCGCTGCTGTTTGTCTATATGCTTCGTTCCGACATCCTTCGATTTATTCTGTAGGGGAGTGTTTGGATTGTCTTTATCCCATCCTTTGCCTCGCGAGCTGACGCGCCCCGTGCATGTGGGCGGCGTGCAGATCGGTGGCGGCGTGCCGGTGGTGGTCCAATCTATGACCTGCACCGATACCGCTGATGCCCAGGCAACGCTTGCGCAAGTGTGCGCGTTGGCGCAGGCTGGCTGCGATATCGTGCGCGTGAGCGTGCCCTCCGAGGCCGCGCTTGAGGGCTTCCGCACCATCTGTGCCGAGTCTCCGGTGCCGATTGTCGCCGATATCCACTTTAACCATAAGCTCGCCATTGGTGCCGTTGAGGCCGGTGCCGCCAAGCTGCGCATCAATCCCGGCAATATCGGCGATTGGGCCAAGGTTGACGCGGTGATCGATGCTGCGGGTGCCTCGGGCTGTGCGATTCGCATTGGCGTGAACGCGGGCTCGCTTGAGCAAGATATTGCCGAGCGCGACGACCTCACGCAGCCCGAAAAGCTCGTGATGTCGAGCGAGCGCTTCGTCAAGCACTTTGAGGATCGCGGCTTTACGAACATTGTGCTTTCGGCCAAGGCCCATAGCGTGCAAACGACGCTCGATGCCTATCGAGCCCTGTCACGTGAGATTCCCCACGTTCCGCTTCACCTGGGCGTGACGGAGGCGGGGACCAAGCTTCAGGGCACCATCAAGAGCTCTGTAGGCTTGGGTATCTTGCTTTCCGAAGGCATCGGCGACACCATGCGTGTGTCGCTCACGGCCGATCCGGTTGAGGAGCCGCCGGTCGCCTGGGGAATTCTACAGTCGCTGGGCCTGCGTCGCCGTGGTCCCGAGATTGTCTCGTGCCCCACGTGCGCCCGCTGCCAGGTTAACCTCATTCCCATCGCCGAGGAGGTCACCGAGCGGCTTAAGAACTATTCCGCGCCGCTTTCGATTGCCGTCATGGGATGTGCCGTTAATGGCCCCGGTGAGGCTTCTGATGCCGACCTAGGCGTTGCTTGCGGACGTGGTCAGGCCTTGCTCTTTTCGCATGGCCAGATCATTGGTAAAGTAGCTGAGGACCAAATTGTCGACGCGCTTATGGCAGAGGTCGACAAGCTTATTGAGGAGAAATAAATGACCCGAGCAATGTATATGTCTAAGCTCTATGCGCCGACGCTTAAAGAGGATCCGGCGGACGCTGAGCTCGCCAGCCACCGCCTGCTGCTCCGTGCCGGCATGATCCGCAAGGAGGCCGCCGGTCTGTATTCCTACCTGCCGCTCGCATGGCGCTCGATTCGCAAGATTGAGAACATCGTGCGCGACGAGATGGACGCCGCTGGCGCCCAGGAGCTTATGATGCCTATCATGGTCGATGCCGAGTTGTGGCGTGAGTCCGGCCGTATCGATGCCTATGGCAAGGAGCTTGTGCGCTTTGACGACCGTCATGGTCGCGAGTTCGTGCTGGGCCCCACGCACGAGGAGACCGTCACGGCCCTGGTGCGCAACGAGCTGCGCTCCTATAAGCAGCTGCCAGTGAATCTCTATCACATCCAGGATAAGTTCCGCGACGAGTTCCGTCCCCGTTTTGGCCTGATGCGCGGTCGCGAGTTCATCATGAAGGATGCCTACAGCTTCTCCGCCACGCAGGAGAGCTTGCAGGAGGAGTATGACAAGATGAAGCAGGCCTACGCTAACATTTGCGAGCGCTGCTACATCAAGGCCTTGCCCGTCGTTGCCGACTCCGGCGAGATCGGTGGCGATACCTCCGTCGAGTACATGGCTTTGGCCGACGCCGGCGAGGCTTCTCTCGTCTATTGCGATGACTGCGGTTTTGCCGCCGATGATGAGGCTGCAAGCACCAAGGTCGTCGTGACTGAGGGTCCCGGTGACGGTACGCTTACCAAGGTCGAGACTCCGGGCATGGGCACCATTGAGGCCGTTGCTAAGTTCTTTGGGTTCCCCGAGAACGGCACGCGCAAGTCCCTGGCGCTCATCGATGCCGAGGGCAAGCCCGTCGTGGC
The DNA here is from genome assembly GCA_900542175.1 of uncultured Collinsella sp. Taxonomy (GTDB): domain Bacteria; phylum Actinomycetota; class Coriobacteriia; order Coriobacteriales; family Coriobacteriaceae; genus Collinsella. The sequence goes on from UQNC01000004.1 coordinate 80,623, forward strand.
CATCGTCCCGGGCGATCATGAGCTCAACGACTGCAAGGCCGAGCATGTCTTTGGCAAGGGTTATCGCATGATGACGGACGAGGAGCTTCAGACCTACGGTCTGCACAAGGGCTTTATCGGACCGGTTAACTTGCCCGAGGGCATCCGTCTGGTGTGCGACGAGAGCCTGCGCGAGTCCAAGCAGTGGGCCTGCGGTGCCAACGAGGTCGATTATCACTTTACCGGTGCCTGCCCCGAGCGCGACTTTACCGTCGATGAGTGGGCAGATCTGGTCACCGTCGTTGCCGGCGATCCCTGCCCGCACTGCGGCAAGCCGCTCTCTGCTGCTCGCGGCATCGAGGTCTCGCAGGTCTTCCAGCTGGGTACTAAGTATTCCGAGGCCATGGGCGCCACCTTTATGGACGAGGACGGCAAGGAGAAGCCGCTTATCATGGGTTGCTACGGCGTGGGCGTGTCCCGCTCGCTTGCTGCCGTCGTGGAGCAGCACAACGACGAGCACGGTATCGTCTGGCCGGTTTCCGTTGCCCCGTACGAGGTCGCTGTGATTCCGCTCGATCCCAAGAAGGAGGAGTGCGCAACCGTCTGCGACCAAATCGTCGAGGGCTTGTGCGCCGAGGGTATCGAGGTCGTCGTCGACGACCGTGACGAGCGTCCCGGCTTTAAGTTTGCCGATAACGACCTTATGGGATTCCCGTATCAGGTGGTGCTTGGCAAGCGTGGCCTTAAGAATGGCACCGTTGAGCTCAAGGACCGTGCCACGGGCGAGCGCGAGGACGTGGCGATTGACGAGGTCGTCGCCAAGGTTGCCGAGCTTGTTAAGGCGGCCCGCCGTTAATCGACGTTTCTGCTATTAGATGTAATTGCGGGACTGCTCCGTATCTCTCTTAGGAAGAGATGCGGAGCAGTCTATTTTGTTGCGTGAATAAACTCGATGGGTAAAGGAAAACCCCACAGCCCATATGAGCTGCGGGGTTTTCTTGTGCCTCCGATGCGAAATAAATCGCTCAGATATTACTGATAATCGACGACGTCGATCCAGTTCTTCAGGAACTCATCGTTCACGTTGCGCTTACGAGCGAGCTCGGAAGCGGCGACGATGCTCGTCCACTGACGCACGACCTGCATGGGCATGTCGGCGCGGTCGCAGTAGAGCTCCAGGTAGGCCTCAGCCTGATCCTTGCTGTTGAGGGCGAAGAGCAGGTAGGTGGTGGCAACGTCGGCAGCAGGGGAGCCCTGGGTGGCGTGTGCCCAGTCGCACACATAGAGCTGGCCGTCGTCGCCGACGATGACGTTGGAGGGGTTGAAGTCGCCGTGGCAGACCTTGAACTCCTTGGTCATGCCGTCCAGACGCTCCTGAAGGTTGTAGCGCGTGGTGGCATTGAGCTGATCAAGGCTGTCGATCATGCGGGCGAACTTGTCGCGCTGACGGTTGAGCAGCGGGGAGGTGTAGCCGTGGATCTCGATTTGGAGGTCGACGAACATCTCGAGGTACTCACCAAAGCGCTGGGGCTCGGCAGTCATCTTCTCGGCAAGGGTGGTGCCCGGAACCTTCTCGGTCACGAGCGCCCAGCCGTTGGCGTTCTCGAGCTGGGAAACCTCGAGAGCCTTGGGGCTGCGGATGCCGCACTCATTGATGCGGGCAAGATTCAAAGCCTCGTTGAACACGTCGGAGACAGGCTTGGTCTCGTTAAAAACCTTGACGATCTTGTCGCCCAGGTCGTAAACGACCTTGTTGCCACGGCGGACGAGCTCGGTCTTGGAATCGGGTAGCAGCATGGTTGCATCCTTTCAACGATGCGATAGAAGCGACGGCGGGGGTGTGTGAAACACCCGTGCACCCCCGCCGTTAAAAACCGTGCTAAAACTAGCAGACGGCGTAGTCCTGAGGCTCGCGGCCGTAGTAGGCGTCCAGGTAGAGCTCCTTGATCTCGCTCATGAGCGGGTAGCGCGGGTTTGCGCCGGTGCACTGGTCGTTGAACGCCTGCTCGGTCATCTCGTCGAGGGTGTCGAGGAAGTACTGCTCGTCAACACCGTAGTCGGCGATGGTCTTCTTGACGCCGATGAAGTCCTTGAGCTCCTCGAGCTTCGTGATGAAGTTCTCGAAGACCTCCTTGTCGTCCTTGCCCTCGATGCCGCAGTACTTGGCCATCTCGGCGTAGTTGTGCAGCGCGTTGGGGTAAGGATACTGGGAGAAGGTACCCATCTTGACGGGAGCCTCGGCGGCGTTGTAGCGCATGACGCGGGTCAGGATGACAGCGTTGGCGAGGCCGTGGGGCAGGTGATGGAAGGCGCCGAGCTTGTGAGCCATGGAGTGGTTGAGGCCCAGGAAGGCGTTGGCGAAGGCCATACCGGCCATGCAAGAGGCGTTGTGCATCTCCTCGCGGGCATGCGGGTCCTTGGCGCCGTTCGTGAAGCTGGAGGGCAGGTTCTCGAAGACGAGCTTAGCAGCGCGCTCGGAGAGGCCCTTGGTGTAGTCGGAAGCCATGATGGAGACGTAGGACTCGATGGCGTGGGTCATGACGTCGATGCCGGAGGCAGCGGTCAGGCCGCGCGGGGCGGTCATGCAGTTGTCGGCGTCGACGATAGCCATGTTGGGGAGCAGCGCGTAGTCGGCGAGCGGCCACTTGATGCCGGTCTCCTTGTCGGTGATGATGGCGAACGGCGTGCACTCGGAGCCGGTACCCGAAGAGGTCGGGACGGCGACGAAGTAGGCCTTCTTGCCCATCTCGGGGAAAGTGAAGATACGCTTGCGGATGTCCATGAAGTCCATGGCCATGTCCTCAAACTTGCACTCGGGGTGCTCGTACATCATCCACATGATCTTGCCGGCGTCCATAGCGGAGCCACCGCCGACGGCGATGATCACGTCAGGCTCAAAGAGAGCCATCTGCTTGGCGCCGCGACGTGCGCACTGCAGCGACGGATCGGGCTCGACGTCGTAGAAGCAGTCGTGGGCGATGCCCATCTCGTCGAGCTTGGCCTCGATGGCGCGGGTGTTGCCATTCTTGAAGAGGAACTGGTCGGTGACGATGAAGGCGCGCTTCTTGCCCATGACGGTACCGAGCTCGTCGAGGGCGACGGGCGTGGAACCCTTCTTGAAGTAGACCTTCTCGGGAGCGCGGAACCACAGCATGTTCTCACGGCGCTCGGCCACAGTCTTAACGTTGATCAAGTGCTTCACCCCAACGTTCTCGGAGACGGAGTTGCCGCCCCAGGAGCCGCAGCCCAGGGTCAGAGACGGCTTCATGCCAAAGTTGTACAGATCACCGATGCCGCCGTGCGAGGACGGGGTGTTGATGACGATACGGCAGGCCTTCATGACGTGCTCGAACAGGCTGATCTTCTCGGCCTGGGCGGGGTGCACGTACAGAGAGGCGGTGTGGCCCGGGCCACCGGCGAGCACCAGGTGCTCGGCCTTGTCGACGGCCTCCTGGAAGTCCTTGGCGTGATACATGGCCAGGACCGGGGAGAGCTTCTCGTGGGAGAACTCCTCCTTGGCGGGGTCGGTGGAGGTGACCTCGGCGATCAGGATCTTGGTCTTGGCAGGAACCTCGATGCCGGCGAGCTCGGCGATCTTGGCGGCAGCCATGCCGGGAATGCGGTGATCGAGAGCGCCGTTCTTGAACATGGCGGCACGCAGGGCCTCCATCTCGGCACCCTGCTTGACGAAGTAGCAGCCGCGCTTCTGGAACTCGGCTTTGACCTGGTCATAGATGGTGTCGATGACGGTCACGGACTGCTCGGAAGCGCAGATCATGCCGTTGTCGAAGGTCTTGGAGTGGATGATGGAGTTGACGGCGAGCAGCACGTCGGCGGTGTCGTCGATGATGACCGGGGTGTTACCGGCGCCAACGCCCAGGGCGGGCTTGCCCGAGGAGTAGGCGGCCTTGACCATGCCCGGGCCACCGGTGGCGAGGATGATGTCGACGTCGCGCATGACCATGTTGGTCAGCTCGATGGAGGGGACATCGACCCAGCCGATGATGCCCTCGGGGGCGCCGGCCTTGACGGCGGCGTCAAGCACGAGCTTGGCGGCGGCGATGGTGCACTTGGCGGCTGCCGGGTGCGGGGAGATGATGATGCCGTTGCGGGTCTTCAGGCTGATCAGCGTCTTGAAGATCGCGGTGGAGGTGGGGTTGGTCGTCGGGATGACGGCGCCCACGATGCCGATGGGCTCGGCGATCTTGGTGATGCCGTAAGCCTCGTCGCGCTCCAGAACGCCACAGGTCTTGGTGTTCTTGTAAGCGTTGTAGATGTACTCTGCGGCGTAGTGGTTCTTGATGACCTTGTCCTCAAGAACGCCGCGGCCGGTCTCCTCGATGGCCATCTTCGCCAACGGGATACGAGCCTTGTTGGCGGCCATGGCGGCCTCATAGAAGATCTTGTCGACCTGCTCCTGCGTGTACGTAGCAAAAAGCGCCTGGGCCTCTCGCATCTGAGCGAGCTTAGCCTCAAGCGCCTCTACGTTGTCCACAATTGCGGGAGTAGTGTTTTCCGGTGACTTTTTCACCATTTGTGTCTCCTTGCGATCGGAGATTTACCCTACGTCTTGCATGATAGCAAGAAATAATTCGGTAAACGGTAAGATTCCCGTAAAAGGCATACTAAAACGTTTCAATCAACTGAAACGTTTCAACTATAACTATCTGCCTATTGCATTGCCCCGCTCATTGGGGACAGACTTACATGAGTGCTTTCACTCATTTGTGACAGACATGGATTTGTCATTTTGCCGTTCTGGGCCTGTTTTTGGCGCAGATTGGATATAAATAGGTCACAGGCTCAGCATTTCGCGTTCCTTCTCTCCTTTTAGGTGTTGCCTGTACGGCTTTGAAAGGAGAGACCATGCCCCGATGCGCCCGCGAAATATCGCTCACCGGCTATTACCACGTCTTTGACCGCGGCAACTCCAAACAGATCATTTTTGAAGATGATTCCGACCGCTATCGTTTCCTATCGGACATATCGGACAGGTTTGCGTGCCATGACGTGGCGGTGTTGGCCTGGTGTCTTATGGACAACCACTTCCATTTGATGGTTGATGACCCATATGACAACCTTTCAAAGGCAATGCAGTGCGCGCTGACGGCGTATGCCAAGTATTTCAATGGGAAAACGGGAAGAACGGGCCATCTGTTTGACAATCGCTATTCGCGGGTCGCGGTTGAGTCGGACACGCAGGCAGTGCAGCTGCTCGACTATATTCATCTCAATCCCGTGAAGGGTGCGCTTGACTCGCTCGAGGCGTACCGCTGGTCAAGCTATAAGGCGTATCAGCTGGGCTATGATCCCTTTGACATCTGTGATGCGGCCCCTATGCTTGATGTTGTCGGAGGCTCCCGTCGCTATTGCGAGCATCTCAAGAAAGTTGCCGGGCGCATCTGGTCAGTGGAGGTTCTTCCGCGCCGGCGGATCCCCGATGAGGAGGCCCTTTTCGTTGCGCGCGAAGTCCTGACGAGCATAGATCCTGCGTTGCTCAAGGCCCTGCCACGCCCCGAACGCGATGCCTGCCTGCTGAGGCTCAGGCGGGCACATCTCACGGTCAAGCAAATTGCCCGTATCACCGGTATCGGCGCCACAAGCGTGACCAAGGCTACTGCAGGCTGGAAGGATGCAGCGTGAGATAGGGGCCGGAGCCGATCGGGACGCCGCATGCGTGCGTCATGTCTGTCCCCAATGCGTGAAAACACTCATCTAAGTGTGTCCCCAATGAGTGGGGCTATGATTCCTTTGACATCTGCAAACACTCATGTGAACTGCGTCCCGAATCTTGGCCTTCTTTATTAGAAGCGAACACTAGGACGCTT
>UQNC01000005.1 GCA_900542175.1 uncultured Collinsella sp.
CTCAGGAGGTCGACCTACTACTATGCACTGGCGCACCCGCGGAGGCCGACCCGGCCCGAGCTGCGCGACGCCGCGGCCGAGATATTCTCGCGCACCGCCAACGGCTGCGGGCACCGGCAGATAGCCATGTGCCTGCGCGCCGAGCTGGGCGCGGTCGTGGCCGACAAGACCGTGCTCAAGATGATGCGCGAGATGGGCATCCGGTGCGGGATACGCCGCCGGGGCTCCCGCCGCCGGTACAGCTCCTACAGGGGGCTCGTGGGGAGCACGTTCGAGAACGTCATCGCGAGGGACTTCGGCGCCGAGGGGCCGTGGCAGAAGCTCGGCACCGACGTCACCGAGTTCAAGGTGGCCGGCGCCAAGGCCTACTGGGCCCCGGTGCTCGACTTCTGCACGAAGGAGATCGTGGCGAGCGACATATCGACCTCGCCGGACCTCGCCCAGCAGCACAGGATGCTCGACCGGCTCCTCGAGGCCCTGCCCGACGGGGCGGCGCCGACCATGCATTCGGACATGGGCTGGCAGTACCAGCACGAGTCCTACACCTCCAGGCTGGAGGGGGCGGGCATCACCCAGAGCATGTCGCGCAAGGGGAACTGCATCGACAACGCCGCCACCGAGCAGCTCTTCGGCCACGTGAAGGACGAGTTCTACCGCGGCAGGGAGTGGGGCAGCTTCGGGGACTTCAAGCGCGACCTGGAGGGGTACATAGCCCATTGGAACACGCGGCGCAGGCAGGTAAGATTGAAGGGCCTGACGCCGGAGGAGTTCCGGAACCGGGCCCTTGCGGCGTAGTCGCTATTTATTCAGTCCAAGTTTCGGGGCGCAGTTCACAGGCACCTTTGTGGTGGTTTTTTATTGCTCCAGCATGCTGGGGTCGAACTCGCTAACCGGGATCACGCGATAACCGTGGCGGAGCAGTAAATCAACGAAGACGCCGTTGCCCGCCGTGAGGGTGCCACTGAATGTTCCGTCGTAGATGAGGCTCGCGCCGCACGAGGGACTACGGTCCTGCAGGATGCACGCGGCGATCTTTTCCGGCCCACCCGCCTGCTCGCACATGTCGAGCGCACGTTGGGCGCCTAGGCGAAATTTCAGGTCAACGGATACGCCCTCGCAGGTACGGACCTCGCCGTTCACAATCTCGGACGGCTTGCGCGGCGTGGGCAGGCCCCCAAAGACCTCAGGGCACACCAAGAGGACCTCGGTCCCTGTACGCTCGCAGGCCTCGACCAACTCGCGATGATAGTTGTCGAGCCCGTTATACTTGCAGCTCTCGCCCATCAAACAGGCACTTACCACGATCTTCATATACAACTCTCCCCACGCAAAACGCCCCATTTGAGATAAACACTCAAATGGGGCGATTGACACTGCGCAACCAGTATTACTGCTGCTTTGGCATCAGCGGATTCTCGCGCGTGAGGAGATTCATGAACTCCTCGCCCGTGATCGTCTCCTTCTTGTACAGATAACGAGCCAGCTCATGGAGCTTGAACTTGTTCTCCTTCAGGATCTGCAGGGCGCGGTCGTGCGCATCCTCGATCAGCTTGGCGACAATCGCGTCCACGCGCTCGGCCGTACCGGGGGCGCAGGTGAGCGACGTATCCTGATTGAGGTACGCGTTCTGCACGGTACCGAGCGCCATCATGCCAAACTCGTCGGACATACCAAAGCGCGTCACCATGTTGCGGGCGAGCTTGGTGGCCTGCTCGATATCGTTGGCGGCGCCGGTCGTCATCTCACCAAAAATGAGCTCCTCGGCCGCACGGCCACCGCAATAGACGGCGAGCTTGTCCAGGACCTCCTGGCGTGTGGTCAGGAAGCGCTCGTCCTCCTCCACCTGCATGGTGTAGCCCAGAGCACCGCTCGTGCGCGGCACGATGGTGATCTTCGTGACCGGCGCAGAGCCCTTCTGGCGGGCGGCAACAATAGCATGGCCGATCTCGTGATAAGAAACGACCTGCTTCTCGTGGTCGGACAGCACCGTGGACTTGCGCTGCTGACCGGCGATGACGACCTCCACCGACTCCTCAAAGTCATCCTGGGTTGCACGCTTGCGACCCTCGCGAACGGCGCGCAGAGCGCCCTCGTTGATGATATTGGCCAGGTCGGCGCCCGAGGCACCGGGCGTGGCGCGGGCAATCGCGGTCAGGTCGATCGGCGGCTGCGTCTTCACGCTCTTGGCATGCAGCTCGAGGATGTTCTTGCGGCCGGTCAGATCGGGCAGCTCAACGGGGATGCGGCGGTCAAAACGACCGGGGCGCAGCAGGGCCGGATCGAGGCTGTCGGGACGGTTGGTGGCAGCGAGGACAACGATACCCTTGTGGTTATCGAAGCCATCCATCTCGGTCAGCAACTGATTGAGCGTCTGCTCGCGCTCGTCGTTGCCGCTAAAGCCGCCGCCATCGCGCTTCTTACCAATAGTATCGATCTCGTCGATAAAGACGATGCACGGGGCCTTTTCCTTGGCCTGCTTAAACAGGTCGCGCACCTTGGCGGCGCCACGGCCGACGAACATCTCGACGAACTCAGAACCCGAAATGCTAAAGAACGGAACACCAGCCTCGCCGGCAACAGCCTTGGCTAGCAGGGTCTTACCGGTACCCGGAGGGCCGACAAGGAGAGCACCGCGCGGCAGCTTGGCGCCAATCTCCTCGTAGCGCTGCGGCTTCTCCAGAAAGTCGACGACCTCCTTGAGAGACTCCTTGGCCTCTTCCTGGCCGGCGACATCCTTAAAGGTAACGCCCACGTCCTTGGAGGCGATCACGCGCGCGCCGGACTTGCCCAGTCCACCGCCGCCAAAGCCACCGCCGCCAAAGTTCATCGAAGGACCGTCATCACCCATGGCCTTCTTCATGCGGCGGTTGAGCCACCAGCCGATCAGGAAGAAAATCGCCATGGGAAGGATGAGCGTAAGCAGGTAGTAGGTCATCAAACCCGAGTTTTTATCGGGAACGACCGACTCCAGCGAAGCGCCAGACTCAAGCACGCGATCGGTAAAGCCCGCATCGTTCGGCACACCGGTCGTCTTATAGGCGATGTTCTCGTCCTCGCCCTTCTTGGTGTAATAAATCGAGTAATCGTCCGTGTTGTACTCGACCTTGTCGACACTCTTCTTATCGAGCGCTTTGACAAACGTCGAGTAATCGGTCTTCGTAATCTGCTGCGTGTGACCGATGTTGGGGAACAGAACGGTCGAGAGCACGAGGTAGACGACGAAGGCGATGAGCACGTAGAGGATCATATTCCGTCTACGCTTGTTGTCATCCATCTCCATCTGCTTGAACTCCATCTACTGGGGTTAATAATGCTTTCTAGAATACCCAACCCGGACGGCGATAAACCGACGCCGGGCACGAAAAGACAGAGATGGCATCACTGGAAGTCGGCAAGGTTCAAATCTATACGGGCGACGGCAAGGGCAAGACGACGGCTGCGTTGGGGCGCGAGAGGATGTCGAGGAACTGATTGCGATAAAGCCCGCCACCACGGAGCTCGTGCTCATCGGCCGCGGGCTGCTGCCGTTGGCCGACCTTGCGGACTTAGTCACCGAAATGCGCCCCGTCAAACACTACTTCGACGAAGGCCTCCTAGCCCGCCAAGGCATCGAATACTAGCCATTGGGGACGTCCCGAATGGCTAGGCGGTGGCGCGGCCGAGCCAGTTGCCGCTGTGATGGTAGACGGTGAACATCATGGCGGTGATTACCCAGGTTACGGGGTAGACAAGCAGCAGGTGCTCAAGCGACGGATCGAACGGCATAATCGCAAACACCCAGATCACCCTGAGCACGACAGTGCCAAAAATCGTGAGCAGCATGGGCTGCAAGCTCACGCCGGCACCGCGAATGGAGCCCGACGCGTTTTCGATAATCGAGAAGATCGCGTAGAACGGCGCGATGAAATGAAGAATCGTCGTGGTGTACGCCGAAATCGATACATCGTCGACAAACAGACGCGACAACGGACCCGAGAACACCAGCAGCACGGCAGACAGGCCACCAATGAGCATAAACGACAGCACGAGCGACGTATGGTAGCCCTTGCGCATGCGCTCATAGTTGCGCGCGCCAAAGTTCTGTGCCGAGAACGTGGTGATTGACACGCCGAGCGCCTCGGTAACCATCCAGACAATGCCATCTAAGCGGCCCGAAAGACCCCACGCCGTGGTGACATCGGCACCAAACGAGTTGACCGACACCTGAATCAAAACGTTGGAAATCGAATACGCAGCAGACTGAAAGCCAAGCGGCAGACCACACGAGATCATGCTCTTACAAATGCCAGGATCAATGCCGAGTTTGGACAGCGAAAGCCGCCACGCACCCGGTGCGTGCATCATGCGAATCACGATCATCGTGGCGTTGGAGCAAATGGTCAGCGCCACCGCGATGCCGCAGCCCAGCGCCTCCATATGAAGCACGGCAACAAAGATGACATCCAGCACCGCATTAACAAGGCAGCCGGAAGCGATGATCACAGCAGGCCCGCGCGTGTCGCCCACGGCGCGCAGCAGTGCCGTTCCCATATTGAGCAGCAGCGCTGCAACCATGGCGGCAAAATAACAACGAGCATAGGCCACGCCCTCGGCCAATAGTTCATGCGGCGTGTTCATAAGCACCAGCATGGGCTCAACGAACACTATGCCAAGAATCGAGAAAACGATACCGCCCACCAGCGCGAGCGTCATGGCTGTATGGACCGAACGACTCAGTCGCTCATCATCGTGCTGGCCAAAATACTGACCGGTAATGACCGCGCAGCCGGCGCCGACGCCAACGCAAAAGCCAATGCAGAGCTCGGTGAGCACCATCGTGGCTTGAATGCCACCCAGCGCGAGCTTGCCGCCAAACTGACCGACGATATAGGTACCGATAAGCGTGTAGGCCTGCTGAAAAAACGAACTAAAAAAGATGGGAACGCACAGCGAAAGCAGCTGCTGCCAAATAACACCCTGCGTTACATCGATAGCCGTAGATTTCTTAGCCACACGCCCTCCCCAAAAGCGTACGTCAACCGACAAAACAGTAATTAAAGACCTAAGCTAATAGCAGCTTAGCACCGACCGACGTCGACCGAAACACCCCGAGTCAGAGCCCGGTGCAAACTATCTGCCTAGTGATACAGCCCCGGCTGGTAGTGATACTCGTTGCTCACGTGCGGGCACAGCTGCCAAAAGGCGACGGCGCTCGCCGCGGCAACGTTGAGTGAATCGACCCCGTGCGCCATCGGAATGCGCACGGCCCGGTCGCAGCCCGCGATGGTCTTGGCGCCCAAGCCGGCACCCTCGGTGCCCATAAAGATCGCCAGGCGATCAACCTCCTGCAGCGCAGGATCGTCCAGCGAAACGGAGTCGTCCGTCAGCGCCATCGCAGCGCACGAAAAACCGGCTTCGTGCAGTGCCGCCAGGCCATCGTGCGGCCACACACGAGCCTCGCTGCCAATACGCGTCCACGGCACCTGAAACACCGTGCCCATGCTCACGCGGGCCGAGCGACGGTACAGCGGGTCGCAGCACGTCGGACTGACCAAAATACCGTCGACATTGAGCGCGGCGGCCGAGCGGAAAATCGCACCCACGTTCGTGTGGTCGACAATACCCTCGAGCACGCACACGCGCACCGGGCGCTCCCCCGCCGCCTCGACGACGCCACCCAAGAACTCATCAACCGGAATCTGCCGCGGGCGACGAAACGCCGCGAGCGCACCGCGCGTCACGTTAAAGCCCGTCAGCTGCTCCATGAGTTCCATGGAAGCCACGAACACAGGAACCGGACCTGCGCCCTCGCGCACAACCAGGCGCTCAAACAGCGGCATCATCTGGTCGAGCCAGCGTTCGCCCAAAAGAAAGCTCACCGGCTCGTATCCGGCACGCACCGCGCGCTCAATAACCTTGGCACTCTCGGCGATAAAGATGCCCTTTTGCGGCTCTAGCACGCAGCGCAGCTCACGCTCGGTCAGTCGCACGTAGGCATCGAGCCGCTCGTCCTCGAGCGAATCAATTCGCAGAACCTCAACGGCATCAGTCATAGCAGCCTGCCCGCACCCTTCTTTACAGCACATCTATACCAAACGAGGCGACGCTAAGCGCCGCCCCATACATTCAATCAACCCGATAATACCGTTCACGCCAGGCGATTTACGCCTCAACGCGACGATACGTCACGAACTCATAATCGACACCCTCGTCGCCCTCGCCCGAGGCAATCGTGGCAACACCGCCACGCCACGCAATCTCCCACGCGGGATCGGCGTCCAAATCGGGAAAGTACGTGTCCACGGGATGGACGCAGCGGTTATGCGTGACCTCGGCCTCGGCGCAATACGGCAAAAACTGCCGATACACCTCGCCGCCACCGATCACCCAGGCAACGGGCTCATCGGCAACCGCAGCGAGCGCTTCGTCAACGCTATGCACCACGTCGACGCCCTCGCGGGTAAAGCCTATATCGCGCGTAAGCACGATATTGCGGCGGTTCTTGAGCGGACGCCCGCCGGGAAAACTCAGCAGCGTCTTGCGTCCCATGATAACCGGGCAGCCCTTGGTGCAGGCCACAAAATGGCGCATATCGGCGCGATTGGACACCACCATATCGCCCTCGCAGCCAATACCCCAGTCGTCACACACGGCGACGATGGCAGAAAGCTTACACGTCATGCGCGTCACCTACACCGCAATGGGGATGTTCTTGACCTGAGGGCCGTGCTCATAGCCCTCGACGATCAGGTCATCGGTCGTAAACGCATAGAAGTCATGCACATCGGGGTTGAGCGTTACCTTGGGTGCCGCAAACTGCGGACGCTCGATAAGCTCGCGGACGATATCGACATGACGATCATAGATATGGGCGTCGGCGATCACGTGCAGCAGCTCACCGGGAATCATATCGACCGACTGCGCGACCATCATCAGCAAAATGGCGTACTGGCACACGTTCCAGTTGTTCGCGGCCAAAATGTCCTGGCTGCGCTGGTTGAGAATCATGTTGAGCGTCGGCTTGTCGTCCTGAGGACGCTGCGTCACGTTATAGGTCACGCTATAGGCGCATGGATAAAGGTGCATCTCGGACAGATCGCTAAACACGTACGTATTGGTCATAATGCGGCGACTATACGGCGTGTGCTTAAGGTCGTACAGTACACGGTCCATCTGGTCGAAGTCGCCCTCGGCGTAATGGCTCTTCTGACCAATCTGATAGCCGTAGGCTTTACCGATGGAACCGGTCTCATCGGCCCACTCATCCCAGATATGGCTGTTGAGGTCATGCACGTTATTGGACTTCTTTTGATAGATCCACAGAATCTCGTCCATGGCAGACTTAAGCGCCGTACGACGCAGGGTGAGCGCGGGGAACTCCTCGCGCAGATCATAGCGCGCCGTGACACCAAAGTTTTTAATGGTATAGGCAGGGGTGCCGTCCTCCCACACCGGGCGGACCTTTTGGCCCTCGGTGGTGGTGCCATGGTCCAAGATATCGCGGCACATGGTTATAAACTGTTGATCAGCTTTGCTCATTGACCCTCCTGTCAGTCGCCTATAAGCGAGATTTATTGTAGCCCAGGCGCGCGCGGCCCCACAGCCCAAACATAAGCCCTCATTTTCTGACATATGCCAGAAATTCCTTGCGCAAATCCGCACGTTCGCTATTCTATTGTTGACATATGTCAGATTTGGAGTGTGCATGGCAGGAAGACGCGAAAAACTGCGCCGCGTCGGGATCATCCCCGAATACCGCGGCTTTACCCCCGATGGCCTGGCGAGCGGCGACGCCATCGACATGACCGTCGACGAGCTTGAGGTGCTGCGCCTGTGCGACCTGGAGGGTCTCAACCAAGAGGCGGTCGCCCAGCAGATGGGCATCGCCCGCGCAACGGTGGCGGCCATTTGCAGCCGCGCGCATCGCAAGGTGGCCGATGCGCTGGTCAACGGACGGGCGCTCGTTATCGAGGGCGGCAATATCGCATACTCCCCCATCACCACGACAACGGCCGCATGGCCAGCAAAGGAGGTCGACACCATGAGGGTGGCAACGACGTACGACAACGGCAACATCTTTATGCACTTTGGCCGCAGCGAGCAGTTCAAGATCTACGACATCCAGGATGGCAAGGTGCTCAACGAGCAGGTCGTAGGCACCGGCGGCACCGGCCACGGCGCCTTGGCGGGCCTGCTTGCCAACGGTGGCGTTGACACGCTCATTTGCGGCGGTATCGGCGGCGGCGCTATCAACGCGCTTGCCCAAGCCGGCATCACGGTCTATGCGGGCGCCCAGGGCAGCTGCGATGCCTGCGTCGAGGCCCTCATTGCCGGCACGCTCGCACAGAACGGCGAGGCCACCTGCGACTGCCATGGACATGATCACGAGCACATCCACGAGCATGGCGAGTCCTGCGGCTGCCACGGTCACCACGACCATGACGGGCACGAAGGCTGCGGCTGCCACTAGCGGCAAGCACCTCGTCGAGAACGCGCTTCCACGCGTGCGACAACCAGCGAACAAACGGCGAAGGCCGCCTGGAATACCATCCAGGCGGCCTTCGCCATACACGACTCAACTAGTCGTTACTTCTTGTTGCGCATCTCCGCTTCCATCTGGCGCAGCAGGTCCATATCGGACTTGGGGCCGCCCGTTCCCAGGCCGCCCATGCCGCCCAGCCCCATGGCATCCAGACCGGGAATATTGGGCATGCGCATCTTTTTGCCCTTCTTACCCTTCTTGCCCTTCTTGCCGCCGGCCTGTGCCTGATTGGCCATCGTGCGCATGCGGCCCATCATCTTGTTCATCTCGCCCCACTGCTTCATAAGGCTATTGACCTCGGTGGGGGTCACGCCGGCGCCCTTGGCGATGCGGGCACGGCGCTGGCCGTTGATGATGGAGGGGCGAAGGCGCTCCTCCTTGGTCATCGACATGATGATGGCCTCGTTCTTATCGAAGATACCTTCGTCCAGGTTGCCACCCATCTGGTTAAGCGCACGCTGGCCACCGGGGAGCATGCCCAGAATGCCCTTCATGCCGCCCATCTTCTTGACGGCCTTCATCTGGTCGAGCATGTCGTTCATGGTAAAGCCCTCGCGCAGCATGCGCTCGGCAGCCTCGAGCTGCTCGGCGTCGGCTGCCTCCTGGGCCTTCTCGATGATGCCGACAACATCGCCCATGCCCAAGATGCGCTTGGCCATGCGGTCGGGATAGAACGGCTCCAGCGAATCGGGTTTCTCGCCCATGCTAACAAACTTGATGGGCTTGCCGGTCACCTGGCGCACGGAAAGCGCGCCGCCGCCACGGGCGTCGCCGTCGAGCTTGGAGATGATCACGCCGTCAAAGTCGGTGCGCTCGGCGAAGGTCGAGACGACGTTGACGATGTCCTGGCCGGTCATGGCATCGACGACCATCAGCACCTGATCGGGCTTGACGGCCTTCTTGATGTCCACGGCCTCCTGCATCATCTGCTCGTCGATCTGCAAACGACCGGCGGTATCGACGATGACCACGTCACGCAGGTGGTCAACGGCCTCCTGAATGGCGCCCTTGGCGATGTCAACCGGGTGCTCGCCATCGCCACGGAAGACCGGCACGCCAATCTCTCCGCCAAGCGTGGCCAGCTGGTCGGCAGCGGCGGGACGGTAGACGTCGCACGCGGCGAGCAGCGGTGAGCGGCCCTGCTTCTTGAGCAGGTAGGCCAGCTTTACGGCCGCCGTGGTCTTACCGGAGCCCTGCAGGCCCACGAGCATGATGACATTGGGAATGCGATTGCTAAAGACGAGCTTGCTCTCGGTTGAGCCAAGCATCTCGGTGAGCTCGTCGAGCACGATCTTGACGACGTTTTGCGCCGGCGACAGCGACTCCATGACCTCGGCGGTCATGCAGCGCTCCTTGGTCTTGGCGACGAACTCCTTGACGACCTTAAAGTTAACGTCGGCCTCGAGCAGCGCCATGCGAATATCGCGCATGGCCGAAGTAATATCGGCCTCGGTCAGCTTGCCCTTGCCGCGCAGGCGGTCAAATGTGTCGTTGAGGCGATCGCTCAGGGAATCAAACACTAGTCACTCCTTAATTGGACTCGCCCACCAGGGCGCGGCAGAAATCTTTGGCATTGAACTCCTGCAGGTCATCGACCTGCTCGCCCACGCCGACGCGCAGGATCGGGAGCTTGAGCTTCTCGGCCACGGCCATGGCGATGCCGCCCTTTGCCGTGCCGTCGAGCTTCGTCATGATAATACCGTCCAGGCCCAGCGCCTCGTTAAACTCGAGCGCCTGGTTCAGACCGTTCTGGCCGGTGGCGGCATCGATCACGAGCACGACTGAGACGGGCATGGGGCCGGCGGCCATATTGGCGGCGCGCTTACGCGTCACGTTAACCACCTTGGCAAGCTCGCGCATGAGCTCAGGGCTCGTGTGCAGACGGCCGGCGGTATCGATAAGCACCAGGTCGCTGCCGCGCTTGTCGGCCTCGTCGAGCACGTCGTAGCAAACACTTGCCGGGTCGGAGCCGCGGTCGCGCTTGATGACGGGGACGCCAGCGCGCTGGCCCCACACATCGAGCTGCTCGATAGCGGCAGCGCGGAAGGTATCGGCCGAACCGATCACGACGTTCTTGCCGCGGGAGGCCATGGCGCTCGCGATCTTACCGACCGTCGTGGTCTTGCCGGCACCGTTAATGCCCACAAACAGCACGCAGCTCGGCGTATCGGAAAACGGATCGCGCTCGATGGGCACAAAGTGCTGCTCAAGCTGCTCGGCCAGGGCGCGACGGAGTTGCGGGGCGGTCTTGAGGTTCTTCTTGGCCGCGGCATCGCGCAGGTCATCGGAGACCTTGATGGCGACCTCGGCGCCCATGTCACCCATGACGAGGGTGTCCTCAAGGTCCTCCCAAAAGTCCTCGTCGACCTCGCCGCCAAAGTAGAATACCTCGTTGAGGGCCTCTCGGCTGCGCTCAAGTCCGCGCGAGAGAGCATCAAAGAATCCCATTATGCATTCACGACCTTTCCGGTTTCGCGATCGAGTTTTTGCGAGACGACGCGACTGACGCCGTCGGCTTGCATCGAGACGCCATAGAGAACGTCAGCGTCCTCCATAGTACGGCGCTGATGCGAGATAACCAAGAGCTGCGTATCGGAACGCAGCACATCGAGGGCTCCGATGAGCTTGGACAGGTTAGCGTCATCAAGCGCCGCCTCGACCTCGTCCAGCACATAGAACGGAACCGTGCGCGTGCGGTACACGGCAAAAAGCAGGGCGAGCGCCGTCAGACTCTTCTCGCCGCCCGACATGAGCATCATCTTGGTGATGCGCTTGCCGCGCGGCTGCGCCACGACCTCAATACCCGTCTCGGCAGGATGCTCGGGATCGGTCATCTCCAGATGAGCCTGGCCACCCGGGAACAGCATGGCGAAGATCTCGCGGAAGTTCGCATCGACCTTCTCAAACGTCACCAGGAAGGCCTTCCGCATCTTGCGATCAATGGCCACCGTGATCTTGGTGAGCGCCTTGCGCGCGCACTCCAGATCGGCCAGCTGCTCCTCGATGTAGTCGGCGCGGCGCTTGAGCTGCTCGTACTCCTCCATGGCAACTTGGTTAACGGGACCAAGGTTGTTGATCTGGCGCACAAGCTGGTTGAGTTCGCGCTCGGCGGCATCGCGGTCCGTGGGTGCCGGAAGCATGAGCGCTTCCTCGAGTACCGTGGTGCCATCGGCGGTAATGGCCTTAATGGCGGCCTCTACCTGCACCTCGAGCTTGCCACGTGCGACCTTGAACTCGTTTTGCGTGGCGGAGGCGGTATCGACCCGCTCCTTAGCGCGGGCAACCTCTGCCTTGGCATCCTCGATGGTCTTCTTGAGCGAAGCGGAGTCCGCCTCTTCCAGAGAGGCCTGGTCACGCAGGCGCGCTGCCCAATCCGACGCGCGCTCCAGCAGGGCCGAATAACGCTCGTGCATGGGGTCAACGCGCAGGCGCAGCAGCTCGAGCGAGCGCGAAGCCTGGCGTGTTCCGCGGATACGACGATCGATGCCCTCCAGGCGATGCTCCAGGTCGGGCACGCGGCCCTTCAGCGAACGCAGGCGCTCGCTCGTCTGGGCTAGGCGAACCTTGGCGTCGGCGAGCTTGACGGCGGCCTCGGAATCGTCACGGCGAACGCGGTCGAGTTCGTCGTTGGCCTCGGCAATCTGGAGACCCAGGTCGCTTGCCTGCGCACGGGCCTCGTCGCGCGAACGGGTGAGCTCGTCAACGCGCGGGCGCGCAGCGCGAACGGCTTCGGAGGCCTGCTCGCGGCGCTTGGAGATGCGCACGCGCTCGACCTCGACATTGTTGGCGCTTTGCTCCAGACGGCCGATCTCGGAGAGCAGCGAGCGGCGCTCGCCCTCAAGACGGGCGATCTCGCCGGCGGCATCACCCTCGGCGGCACGCGCCTCCTCGACGGCCGCGTTGGCCTCGACGACCTGATCCGACACATGCTCAAACACAGCAGCTAGATCGGGCTCCAGGCCCTCCAGCTCGCGAATACGACGCTTGCGCTCCAGAGCACCCGAAGCCTCGCCGGCATCGAGGCCCACGCGAACCAGGCCGCCACAGGCGACGCGGGCGCCATCGGGGGTCACGTAAGTCACGCCGTCAACGACCGGCGCCGACAGCGCGGCAGCGAGATCGTCCACTACGTAATAGCCGCCGAGCAGCGCCTCGACGACGGGACCATAGCCTGCGCGCACGGACAGACGATCAACCAAACGGGTACCGGAGGCGCCCTCAGCGGCGGTAGAGCCACTCACGCCGCGCGTCACCAGCAGCGCCTCGCCCGAGGCCTTCTTCTGGTCCAGAGCGGCACGACCGGCACGCTCAAGCGCGGACGTATCGTCGAACAGCAGCGCATCGATATCGCCGGCGAGCAATTGCTCAACCAGGCCCTCAAGCTCGCGCGGGGCCTCGAGCACGTCGCCCAGACGACCCGAGACATCATCGCCCAGCGCACCCACCAGACGACTCACGAGCGGCGAGCTGTCGGCCATGCGGGCATCGAGTTTCTTTTGACTGGCAAGTTCTGAGCGCACCTCGGATAACTTGTTGCGCGCCTCGCTCTCGCGGGCACGCAGGTCCTTCAGGGCTGCGCGTGCCGTCTCGGTGGCCTCACGCGCATCGACCTGAGCCCGGCGCGCTTCCTCAAGAGCGCCCTCAAGCTCCTCGGCGCGGTCGCGACGGCTCTCGAGCGAGGCCGTGACCTCCTCGAGCTGTTCATCGATCTGCTCAAGGCGCGAGGCATACATGTTGTCCTCGACCTCGGCATTGGAAAGCGAATCCTTCACCTTGGCGAGCTCGAGCGCGGCGTTATCGGCCACGCGCTGCACATCGCGTTGCTCACGCGTAAGCTGCGAAATCTGATTGTCGAGCGCCACGCGTCGCTCGTGGAGCTCAGCGGCGGCAGGACCAGCGGCGTCAACGTCCTCCTGGGCCTGCCTGTGCGCACCGGTCACTTCCTCAAGCTGCGCACGCGCGTCCTCGAGCTCCTCGACAACGCGACGACGCTGATGCTCGGAGCTCGAAATCTGCCCGCGCATGTCAGACAGGCGCGACACCATGTTGTGGCCTTTTTCCTCGAGCAGGCGCATGTCGGAGTTAATGCGACCGACCACATCTTGCATATGACGGCGCTGCTCGCCCAGGTCGCCCACAAACAGGCCCTTTTCCTCGAGCATGACCTGAAGCTTCTCGAGCTCGCGCTCCTTTTCGTCCAAGCGGTACTGCGCAAGCTCCAGCTCGGCAGCACCTTCCTTGGAGCGGCTCTCCAGGTCGTTCCACTGCGACTGCAGCGAACGAAGCTCATCGACAGCCAGCATCTGCGTAAGCTCGTTCGCGCGCGAGGACAGCTCTTTGTACTTGCGCGCGCGATCGACCTGACGCTCCAGCGGTCGCAGCTGACGGGCGATTTCCTTATTGATGTCGCGGGCACGCGTCAGGTGCTCGTCCATCGACTTAATCTTTTTGAGCGCACGCTCCTTGCGGCGCTTGTGCTTGGAAATGCCGGCGGCCTCCTCGATAAGGGCGCGGCGCTCCTCGGGGCGGCTCTGCAAAATGGCGTCGAGCTTGCCCTGACTGATAATGGAATGCGTATCCTTGCCCAGGCCCGAATCGTGCAGGATGTCCTGAATGTCCATCAGACGGCACGGACTCGAGTTGATGAGGTACTCGCTTTCGCCCGAGCGATACATGCGACGGGTGATGGCGACCTCGTCAAAATCGACGGGCAGCATATGGTCCGAGTTATCGAGCACCAGCGTGACCTCGGCGACACCCACAGGCTTGCGCGCTGACGAGCCCGAGAAGATGACATCCTCCATGGCCTGGCCGCGCAGCTGCTTGGCGCTCTGCTCGCCCAGGACCCACAGGATGGAGTCGGAGATGTTCGATTTTCCCGAGCCGTTTGGACCGACGATGACGGTCAGGCCCGGCTCAAACGTCATATGGGCACGGTCGGCAAACGACTTGAACCCTTTGAGCGTGAGGGACTTGAGATACACGGTTCCTCGCTTACACGTGCTTCTTATTCAGAATCACGCCGTTGGTGGTGTAACCCATGCGGTCGAGCGCTTCGAGCGCGGCGGCTCCCTCGGCTTCCTTCTTTGAGGAGCCGGAGCCGCGACCCTGACGAATACCATCGATCAAAACCACGGCGGTAAAGGTGGGCGCATGCGCCGGGCCCTCGGAGCCAACGAGCTTGTACGCCGGGGGCTCGTGACCGTCGGCTTGCACACACTCCTGCAAAAACGACTTGGGGTTCGCAGGATGCTCGGCACGCTCGGAAGCCAAATGCGGCTTAAGCGTACGGTGAATGAACTCCGCCGCGGCATCCCAGCCGGCATCCAGGTACAGCGCTCCCACGAGCGACTCGTAGACGTTCTCGAGGGCCGAATGCAGGCCGCGCGCACCGGTACCGGTCTCGGAGGCACCAAAGATGATGATGTCGTCGATGCCCAGCTCGTGAGAAACCTCGGACAGCGTAGCGCCCGAGACAAGCGACACCTTCAAGCGCGTGAGCTTGCCCTCGTCAAACTCCGGATAGGACTCAAACAGGGAGCGTGCGACCACAGCGCCCAAAATGGAATCGCCCAAGAACTCAAGGCGCTCATAGCTGGCAGAAACCGGCTGGCCCTCGACTGCCGAGGGATGCGTAAGCGCCGCGCGCAGCAGCACCTTATTGTTGAACTCGTGGCCCAGGATTTCCTGGGCGCGCGTAAGTCGGTCGGATAAAGCCAAGACTTAGGCCTCCTTGGCAGCTTCGATAGCGTCGACGGCGTCGGCGACAGAGTTGAGCGAGAGCAGGGTCTCGTCATCGATCTCGAGGTTGAACTCGTCCTCGATAGCCGTAACCAGCTGCAGGCGCTCGAGCGAGTTGGCATCGAGGTCGTCAAAGGTGGTCTCCTCGCTAATTTCGGCAACATCGACGCCCAGAACGTCAGCAGCGACCTCGGCGATCTTGTCGAAGATTTCGGAGCGGTCCATAGCGCTTCCTCTCATAGTGCATGAATACCAAAAGAATGGTACCGCCCGGGCGGTACCAAGACACGGTTCTGATTCTACCCCACGACGTGCGCCGCGAAGCACATAACAGCGCTCTAACTCGCTCTTATAAAACGATACCGTCCATAGAGTTGGCGACATTCTCGACCAGCCCAGCGCGCACGGCTTCGGCCGCCGCGAGCGTACCGTTTTTAACAGCCTCGACCGAGGTAGCGCCATGGCCGATCAGGACCACGCCGCGCAGGCCCAAAAGAATCGCGCCGCCCTTGGCGTCGCCAGAGAGCTTGGCCTTTATCTCGCGCATCTGCTTTTTAATGAGCAGTGCGGCGATCTTGGTGCCGAGCGAGGCCATAAAGGCGCCCTTGAGCTCCTGCAGCAAAAACTTGGCAGCGCCCTCGGTAGCTTTGAGAGCGATATTACCCGACATGCCATCGGCAACGACGACATCGAAGTTGCCTGAGGTGAGGTCGGTGCCCTCGCAGTTACCAACAAAGCCGGGAACGGCGGCCTTCATAGCAGGGAAACAGGCCTTGGTAAAGTTGGAGCCCTTCTCGTCCTCGGTGCCGTTGGCAAGCAGGCCCACGCGAGGATGCTCGATGCCCAGGACGACGCGGGCATAGGCGCTACCCATCTGGGCAAAACGCACCATGTCATCGACCTCCACATCGGGGTTGGCACCCATGTCGCACAGCACCGTCAGACCGCCGGCGCGATTGGGCAGCGCATTGGTCAGACAGGGGCGCACCGGCTGCTTCTTGCCTTCGGCCTGATACCTAAACGGCGTCACGTAGGCGGTGGCAGCGGCGGTCATGGCACCGGTGGAGCCGGCGGAGAAGAACGCATCCGCGTTGCCCTTCTTAATGGCGCGGCACGACAGCACGATCGACGAATTGCGCTTGGTCATCACGGCGCGAATGGGATCGTCATCCATGGCGATAACGTCGGGTGCCTCAAGGGCCTCAACACGTGCGTGGGAAGCGGCAAAGGGGTTGACGATTTCGGCGGGGCCAGCTGCCAAGACCTCGATATCGGGATCGGCAGCAAGTGCAGCCTCGATACCATCGAGAACAACCTGAGGTTTCTCGTCTCCACCCACAACGTCTACACAAACGCGAACGTTACTCATATACATGCTCCTTATACAAAAATGGCCGACTCATTGAGCCGGCCATTGTGGTTCCATTTGGAACGGCATCGCATCCAGAGTATACCGTTACTCGGTAACGATAACCTCGCGGTCCTTGTAGAAACCGCAGCTGGGGCACACGTGGTGCGGAAGCTTGACAGCGCCGCAACGGGGGCACGTGGACTGAGCCGCAGCCGAGATCTTCATGTTGGCGGAACGACGGGTGTGAGTGCGGATACGACCCTGCTTTTGTTTAGGTACGGGCATAGTGACCTTCCTTATGAACTATCCAGTGTGGCGATTACGCGCAAGTAGCGATACTACCACAGTTTTACTCATCGAGCTTGAGATTCTTCAATGCTGCAAATGGATTTTCCGTGGCAGCGGCCCATTCCGCCTCTGCCTGGGCGGCGCAATCGCATTGCTCGACGTTGAGATTGCAACCGCATGTGGGGCACAGACCACGGCAATCGGGCTTGCAGAGCACCACAAACGGCGTGTCCATAACGACCGCGTCATTGATGGGCTCGCCCAGATCGACGAGACGGTCCTCACCCAGGAGCTCGTAGCCGTCCTCGTAGGCCTCGGGATCCTCGGGCTCCTCAAAGAGGTAGAACTCCTCGATCTCGCCGGCGATATCAAACGAGGCGGGCTCCAGGCAACGGTCGCACTCGCCGGTGGCGTGCGCGCGGACCATGCCCGTGAGCAAGACACCGGTACCGGCATTGGTAAAGACAACGTCGTAGTCGATGCCGTCCTGTAGCTGGTACTCCTTCTCGCCCACCGTGTAGGTGACGACATCTACCTTACCGGTCAGCGGATACGAATCTCCAGGAAACTCGAGCTGCTCGGAAAGATCGACGGTAACGCTCGGGAACTCAGCCATTACCACTGACCATTCTGTTGGGCAGCACCCTCGTTGAGCTGCTGACGGCAACGGGTAACGGTACCGGTCAGGCTCTTGAGGTTCTCCTCCAGGTGCGTAAAGACCTGCTCTGCGTAGTCCTCGGCAGCATAACGCGTCTCGCGCTCGTACTGCTGGGCACGATCGCGGATGTCGTCGGCCTGTTGCTGCGCTAAGCGGACGATCTCCTGCTCACCGGCAATGGTGAGGGCCTGCTGCTGAGCGTCGGCGATGATGGAATCGGCCTGAGCGGCGGCGGAAGCCATAAGCTCCTCGCGCTCCTTAAGGATACGGCGGGACTTCTGCCACTCCTCGGGATAGCTCATGCGGATCTCGTCGAGGATGTTAAAGAACACGTCGGCGTCGATGACCTTGAACTGAGCGTTCTTGCCGAAAGGCGGCTTGGCTTCCTCGATCAGCCCTTCGAGCTCATCGACCAAGCTGACGATCCTATCGCCAGGAAAATTCTCGCCCGGCATCCGGTCTCCTTTCATAGGTAACATATCATCATGCTAGTTTACCACATGCCACCAGGCAATAAGAAACGTCACGAAAAGCGATGTTTGAGCGCTTCGACCACGTTGGACGGGACAAACGTCGATACATCGCTGCCGAGCGAGGCAATCTGGCGAACGACCGAGCTCGAGATATAGCCGTACTGCGGCGCACTCATGACAAAGATGGACTCCAGCTCGCTATCCAGGCGATAGTTAAGGTCGGCCTGCTGCAGCTCATACTCAAAGTCGGTCATGGCGCGCAGGCCCTTGACCACGGCACCCGCCCCCTGCTCACGTGCGAAGTCGACCAGCAGGCCAGTGAAGGGCAGGACCTCGACGCCGTCGATATCGCCGACCGCCTCGCGGGCCAGCGCCACGCGCTCATCGAGCATAAACGTGGTGCCTACACCGTTTTTACCTTGCGACTCGGCAACAGCGACGATCACGCTGGGAAAGATGCGGCGGGCACGGCGGATCACATCGATATGGCCAAACGTGATGGGATCGAAGGTGCCCGGGACGATCACGCGGTTGATGGTGTCATTCATGGGCGTCCTCCTGAAACGTCGTGGCATCGTTGTTGTCGGCATCGGTGCCGGCGCTATCGCCCTCAACATCGTCATCGCCGACCCAACGAAGCAGGTCGACCGAGGTAATGCCGTAGCGCTTCTCACGTAAAGTCTCAAAGCCTGCCGGATGCGCGCCCGCATCGGCGGCGGCATGCTCAAACAGGGCGTAAGCGCCAGACGCAAGTAAACCCTGCTGAGCCAGGTCCTGCAGCAGTTCCTCGACCGGCTCGGCACCAAAAGCATAGGGCGGGTCGAGCAGGACCAGATCAAAGGGGCCGCCCGGTACACGACCGCGCGAGGCACTCGACAGCATGTCGCCCGTGACCACGCGCCAACGCGCACGGTCACGGCAGAGCGACTCGATATTCTTGGTAATGAGCCGCGCGGCGTTGCGATCGATCTCAAACGTCGTGAGCGAACGGGCCCCACGAGAGAGCATCTCTAACCCTAAGGCACCGGAGCCGCCAAAAGCGTCCAGCACACGAACCTCGTCCAAATCGAAATCGAATGCCGACATGACCATAGATGCGCACGCCTCGCGCACGCGATCAGTCGTGGGGCGGGTGACATCGCGACCACGGGGCTCCTCGATCTTACGACCGCGCCATTCGCCGCCGATGATTCTCATCCTCCGCTGACCTCCTTAAAGATATGTCGATAACGCATGGCGACCGCGTCGCGCAAGGGACGCGTCGCCACAGAGTCAAGGTTGCAAGCATACCGCAAGAGCTCGACCGCGTCCAAATGGGCCCATTCGATAAGGTCCTCATCGGCGTCCAGGTCCACAAAGCGCAAGGTCACGCCGCCATGCTGGCGGTACCCCAGGATTTCGCCCTCGTGGCGCAGACGCAGGTCCATCTGGGCGAGCGTAAAGCCATCCGAGGTTTTTTCGAGCGATTGCAGACGATCTTGCGCCGCCGACGCGCCGCCGTTGCCCTTGGAGTGCGTCATGACCAGGCACGTGCCCGACACGCTGCCACGGCCCACGCGACCGCGCAGCTGGTGCAGGGCAGCCAACCCAAAGCGCTCGCCGTTCTCGATGACCATGACGGTGGCGTTAGGCACGTCGACGCCCACCTCGACCACCGTAGTGGAGACGAGCACGTCGATCTCGCCACGCTTGAAGGCTTCGATCACACGATCCTTCTCCCCCGCCGGCATGCGGCCGTGGAGGCGCTCGATAGTGAGACCCGGCAGCGCCAGACGCAGGCGGTCGAGCTCGGTCGCCGTATCATGCAGCGGCACGGGGACCGTCACGCGGCCCTCCTCGTCGCGGGCGATACCGGGCACGTCCTCCAACTCATCGGCCGAGTCACTCGGCTCCACGAGCGGGCAAATCACGTAGGCCTGCTGACCTTTTTCATGCGCTTCGCGGATGGCGCCATAGGCGAGGTCGCGGCTCGACTCGGTGAGCACGCGTGTCGACACGCCAGTGCCAGGGACGGGCCGATGGCGGATGATGCTCGTATCCAGATCGCCGTAGACCGAAAGCGCCAGCGTACGTGGGATGGGCGTTGCCGTCATAACGAGCAGATCGGCACCAGGGCCCTTCGCACGCAGGGCGTTGCGTTGGCCGACGCCAAACCGGTGCTGCTCATCGATGACCACGAGCGACAGATGCTTAAACGCCACGTTATCCGAAAGCACCGCGTGGGTGCCAAAGAGGACATCGAGCTCGCCCGATTCCAGCTGGGCATGGATCCGCTCGCGCTCGGCCGCCGGCGTGGCGCCCGTCAGGAGCGCCCAGGTCATGCCAGCCTGCAAGAGCAAGGGGCCGGTCTTATCGGCATATTGACGCGCCAGCACGCCCGTGGGCGCCATAACGCAGGCCTGCGTGCCGCTATCGGCAGCCACAGCCAGCGCGCAGGCGGCAACGGCGGTCTTACCGGTACCGACATCGCCCAGCAGCAGGCGGTTCATCACGCGCCCGCCATCGCACATATCGCGCAGGATATCTTGGAACGCGGCCTCCTGCTCGTCGCTCAGCGAAAACGGCAGGGCCTGCTTAAGCGCGGCCAGGTGCTCGCCCGCGGCGTGGGCGTAGGGCACCACATCGACCAGGCTGCCGTCGTTGCGCAGGCGCAGCGCCAGCTGCAGGTAGAGGCACTCCTCGTAGGCAAGCCGTGCGCGCGCGATATCGCGCTCAGCCATGCTCGAAGGAAAGTGGATCGATCGAAGCGCACGAGCATCGCTCATCAGGCGACGTTTAACGCGCAAGCGTGCGGGAATCGGGTCGAAGGGATTGCCGACGACCTCGAGCGCGCCACTTACGATGCGGCGCATCCATGCCTGGCTCACGCCGTCACTCACATAATGGACCGGCAAAATGGTGCCCGCAGCACGCCCGTCATCAAGCTTTTCAAAGTGCGGCGAGGCCATCTGCTTAAAACCGTAGGCAAACTCGACCTTGCCCATCACGGCCAGGCGGTCGCCCTGCTTAAGCTGCTGGGCAATCCAAGGCTGACGGAAAAAGGCGACCTGCAGCACGCCCGTCTCGTCAACGAGTGAGACCTCGGTCACCTGCATGCGCGGACGCGGCTTCTTTTGAACGATACGGTCGACCGTGGCGATGATGGTGCACACGGTACCGATGGGCGCCATCTCGATGGACCAGGAGCGCGTAAAGTCCAGGTATCGATGAGGGATATGGAGAAGGAGGTCCCCCACCGTCCGAATTCCCAGACGGCGAAGGGCCTCCTCACGTTTACCCGAAACATATTTGAGTCGCGCGATATCCTCGTCGAGCGCATTGCTCTGGGCAAAGCGATCCGAGACGCGCGGCACGGAGCAGAGCTCGGACATGGGCAGATGCCTACTCGATCGAGAAGATCACGGGATAGAGCGGCTGCTCGCCACGATGGGCGTCGATCTCCAGGTCGGGCTGAGCCTCCTCGATAGCGTCGACGATCTCCTGGAAGGCCTCGTCGGACAGCTCCTCGCCGGCCAGAATCGTCAGCGCGTCGCCCTCCTCTTCCTCCTGCATGCGGTTGATGCAATCGAGCGTGACCTGCTTCACGTCGGAGCCGACCACATCGATGGAGCCGGCAATGATGCCCATGACGTCACCGGAGTGAATTGGCGAACCGTCGGAGGCGCTGGAGTCGCGCACGGCGCGGGTGACCTCGCCATCGCGGACCTCGCTGATGGCGTCGACCATAGCGGCGACGGCATCCTCGAGCTCGGAATCGGGCAGGACCGCGAACAGCGCGGAGAAGGCCTGCGGAACGGTCTTGGTGGGAACGACGGCGACCTTCTTGTCGGTGCAGGCTGAGGCAGCGGCCTCAGCGGCCATGCGGATGTTGCCGTTGTTGGGCAGGATGATGACCGAGGTCGCGTTGACCTGGTCAACAGCGCCCAGCAGGTCTGCAGTCGAGGGGTTCATGGTCTGACCACCCGACACGATCACGTCGACGCCGAGGGACTTGAGGATGTCTGCCTCGCCGGACCCAGCGGCAACGGCGACAAAGCCCAGCGCCTTGGCGGGCTCGGCGGCCTTTTCCTGGTCCTCATGAATCTTGGCGGTACGGTCGCGGGCCTCCATCTCCATGTTGTGGATAAAGACCTCGTAGATCTGACCAAGCTGAAGCATGTGCTCGAGCACCAGGTTGGGGGTGTTGGAGTGCACGTGGATCTTGTAATCGGGGTAGGCGCCCACGAGTAGCTCACAGTCGCCCATGGAACCCAGGAACTTAAGGCACTCATCCTCGTCAAACGGGGCGTCGGCCTTAAAGAGGAACTCGTTGCAGTAGCGGAACTCCGAGCCCTCCCAATCGTCGTTGGCCTCGATCTCAACGCGGCCAAGAGCGGCATCGCGTGCAGAGCCAGCGGAATCGAACGTAGCGGAGAAATCCTCGACAACGGTGCTGCGACCAAGTGCTGCAGCCACAAAGTTCTCCAGGAAGATGGCAAAGCCGAAGGCGCCGGAGTCGACCACGCCGTTCTCTTTGAGGACGGGCAGCAGGTCGGGCGTGCGTGCGACGGACTGGTAGGCCTCGACGACGATAGCGTCGAGCGCATCCTCGGCCGAGAACTTCTTCTTTTCGCACTCGTCGGCCTTGGTCGAGACATCGCGCAGCACCGTGAGGATCGTGCCCTCGATGGGCTTGCGGACGGCCTGGAAGGCCACCTTGACGGCACGACGGAAGGCGAAGGCGATGTTGGCGGACGTAATGGGCTCGTCGGCGGAGACAAGGCCCTCGGCCACGCCGCGCAGGATCTGCGAGGTAATGACGCCGGAGTTACCGCGGGCGCCCATCAGGGAGCCGTGGGTGATGGCGCCGGCAATGGCCTCCATGTCGGCATCGGCGGGAAGGGCGGAGAGCTCCTTGGTCACCGAGGCGAGCGTGAGCGACATGTTGGTGCCGGTGTCGCCGTCGGGCACGGGGAAGACGTTGAGCTTGTTGATCTCCTCGGCCTTGTCGGAAACGGCAGCCGCAGCGATCGGAAAACAGGTGCGAATGGTCTTTGCAATCATGGGTATTTGAATCTCCGTTTTCGGATGCTAGTTCAGACGGCTCTTGAGCGCGTCGATATGGATGCCGATCTTAAGGCTGGCGGGATCGATCTGGGCGATCTCCTGCAGGGTGAAGGCAACGGAGCTCGAAAGATTGTGGCAGACGGACTTCATGTTGACGCCGTTCTCGAGCACGACGTGAAGATCGACCGTAAGGCCGTTCTCGTCGGCGGAGACAAGCACGCCCTTGCGGAGGCGCTGGCCGGCAAGCAGGCGCACGCTCTCGGCGCCCTGGAGCTGCTCAGCCATTCCGACAACGCCGTAGCACGTCATCGCGGCATAACCGGCAATATCGGCAATAACGTCGTTCGAGACGCTCAGGCTGCCGTTAATGGTCTCAGACACAAGAATCTCCTTATCTGGTGCTCGCGGCACCATGTCGTGGGAGCAATCATTGCAATATTCTACAACGACCGCGCCATGTTGAGGTGGTGGGTCGCGGGATTACATCCTCGACACGAAATGTTGATATGGCAACGTTCGAGTCAAGTGGTCGCGGCATGAAAAAACCCGCCGCATAAGCGACGGGTTCTACAACCTGGCTCCCCGGGTAGGACTCGAACCTACAACAGCGCGGTTAACAGCCGCGTGCTCTACCATTGAGCTACCGAGGAATTAAAAAGCCCAGCGGAATGGGCTGAGAAATTCTGGCTCCCCGGGTAGGACTCGAACCTACAACAGCGCGGTTAACAGCCGCGTGCTCTACCATTGAGCTACCGAGGAATAGGTGCGTGCTCTCAAGCAACGAAGTTTATTATACGGACGAATCAGCGCAGGGCAAGAACTTTTTTAAGAAATTTTCCGACCTAGTCATTGGGGACGTTCTTAAACGACTAGTCATTCAAGAACGTCCCCAACGACTACTCATTTAAGTCTGTCCCCAATAACCACCCCCAAACTGTCGCACAACTGACAGCCATAGCAACGCCGCAGATAGAGGACGGACAGCGAAAACCCGCCAGAGCGAGCAAGGTGCCTTGAAACAAGGCGGCATTGACCTTTTGGTCATGCCGCCGAAGTTGAAAGGCAGATTGCCGCTCTGGCGGGTTTGCAGCGTCGGCCAGTTACGGCGTTCGGTAGAACGCCGTAACCCTAAGACTCGATGTAGTCTTTGAGCTTGCTGCTGCGGCTGGGGTGGCGGAGCTTGGCCAAAGTCTTGGACTCGATCTGGCGGATACGCTCGCGCGTGACACCAAACTCGCGACCGACTTCCTCGAGCGTACGGGGATGTCCGTCGACAAGACCAAAGCGCAGCTCGATAACCTTGCGCTCACGATCGGCAAGCGAATCGAGCACCTGGGTGAGCTGCTCCTGCAGCATAGAGAAGCTGGCGGCATCGGGCGGAACGATAGCCTGGGAGTCCTCGATAAAGTCGCCCAGCTGGGAATCCTCTTCCTCGCCGATCGGGGTCTCGAGCGACACGGGCTCCTGCGAAATCTTCTGGATCTCGCGGACGCGGTCGGCGCTCATATCCATCTCGGCACCGATCTCCTCGGGGGTCGGGTCGCGACCCAGGTCCTGGAGGAGCTGGCGCTGCACGCGGACGAGCTTGTTGATGGTCTCGACCATGTGCACGGGAATACGGATGGTACGGGCCTGGTCGGCAATAGCGCGTGTAATGGCCTGACGAATCCACCACGTGGCGTACGTGGAGAACTTGAAGCCCTTCTGGTAGTCGAACTTCTCGACGGCGCGGATCAGACCGAGGTTGCCCTCCTGGATCAGATCCAGGAACAGCATGCCACGGCCGACATAGCGCTTGGCGATAGAGACGACCAGACGCAGGTTTGCGCTGATGAGCGCCTGCTTGGCTTCGAGGCCGACGTTCTCAATGCGCGTAAGACGACGCATCTCGGCACGCGTGAGCTCGAGCTCACCGGCATCGGCAGCCTCGAGCTTCTCGGTGGCCTCAAGACCGGCCTCGATCTTCATGGCCAGATCGACCTCTTCGGAGGCGGTCAGCAGATCGACCTTGCCGATCTCCTTGAGGTACATACGAACAGGATCGCCGGTCAGCATCACCGTGGAGGCATCGATGCCACGCACGCGCGAACGTGAACGGGAAGTGCGCACGGTGCGCTTCTTCTTGCTCTTGGAAGAACCCATCTCGGCGTCGGCCTGACGGGCCATCTTGAGCTCGTGATCGTCGAGCGAGCCGGAATCGTGCTCGTCGTCGTCATCGAAATCGTCGGTATCGGTATCGTTATCGTCATCGTCGACGTCCATGGGGGCGTCGTCGTTACCGCTCGCGGAGATAATCTGGATGCCGCTGTTGCGCAGCGCGGAATACACCGCGGTGAGCTGCTCGTCAGAAACATCGATATCCTTCAGGGCGACCTGAATCTCGTCCTCGGTTACCGAAGTCCTGTTTGAGCCGTTGCCCATGAGCTTTGCAACGTAGGATTCCAGCCCAGTACCCGTGCTCTCAGTCTTTTTTGGCACAGATTCTCCCTTCATAGTCCACAGGACTCAATACTTTAGCACACAGCAACGTCTATACCCAAAATCCAGACTGGATATAGGCGAGAATACGCTGGTTGACCACAACATCTAGGCCTGTTGGGTGCCTGCGACCTCCAGACCGATCAAACGGAACGGATCCGCCACGCCGCCGATCGACTTTTGCAGCTCGCGTTGACGCTGCGAATCCTGCGCGGCCTGCACGGTCAGCGCGCGACGGGCCTCATCATCGAGCGAACGGTCCTGGCGCAGCTTGGCCTGTGCGGCACGCATGCGGCGCTTGATGGTGTAGAGCTCGAGCGTATCGAGCATAAACACGATGTTCGTCTCGGTGGGGTGCTTGCTCGTCGCCGAGATGCGCCCGGCACTCACAAGCGTTGCCGCATCGGGACACACCGAGCGCGCCGCATCCATGCAGGCTGCAGGATCGGTTCCCGGCGGCGTTGCCAGAACGGCCCATGCGATGGACTCGTGACGTGGGTCAACCCACTCGATAGAGCAGATGCGGTCGGCATACGTGCGGAACAGGTCGGGGTAGCTCGTGAGCATGGTCAGCAGCTCACGCTCCCCTGCCAAGGACTTACGCTCAAGATCAGTAAGAACCATCGGCGCCGCCGCAGCCGGAGCACCCGAACCATCAGTCACAGGTACAGCACTCATACCATCAGGCACGTCGATCGGCGGAAGATCGTCGACGACCTCCACGGGCGCGGCGCCGTAGGCATCGAGCGGGACATAGTCGTACGGCTCCTCCTCGACCGGCGCGGACACCGGCGGCGTCGCGCCCGATGCCCAAGCGCCACGACCGGCATCGCGAGAACTCGACGCCCGACTGCCCGTCCCGCCGGACCGCTCATCCTGTGCCCGCTGGCGCTCATAGTTCTGCTCACGACGTCGTTCCGCATCTTCGCGCTTGGCGACATCGCGAAACACGCGACCCGAACTCACGCGAACCGCCTCCAGATCCAAACCCAGCAGATCGGCAATCTGAATAAAGTATGTGTCGATCATATAGCTATCGCGCAGCGGATAGATAAGCGTCAGCGCATCTTCCAGCGCCTTGGCACGACCGCCCGGCGTGGTGATGTCACTCGACTCCTGCAGCGAACGGTAGACAAAGTCCATGAGCGGCTCGGCAGCGTCGATGCGCGCCTGAAGCTCCTGTCCACCATGCGCCGTGATGAACTCCATGGGGTCGTTGCCGTCGGGCAGCACCACGCAGCGCAGGTCCATCGAATCCTGCTCGATAAATTGAATCGCGCGACGGGCGGCCTTCTGGCCCGCGGCATCGCCATCGAACATATACACGATACGCTTGGCAAAGCGGGTGAGCGTCTTGACGTGATGCTCCGTGAGCGCGGTGCCCAGCGTGGCGACAACGTTTTTGATCCCCGCCTCCCAGCAGGCGATGCAATCGGTATAGCCCTCCACCACGATGGCCGTATCCTGCGCGACGATAAACTCCTTGGCCCAGTTAAAGCCATAGAGGTTTCGCTTTTTATGGAACACGCTCGTCTCGGCGGTGTTGAGGTACTTGGGTTGGCCGTCACCCATGATGCGCCCGCCAAAGGCGATGTTGTGACCCTGCTCGTCAAAGATGGGGAACATCACGCGGTCGTAGAAGCGGTCGGCAAGCTGCCCGCGCCCTCGACTCACGGCAACGTTGGCGTCGATCATCTCCTGCGGAGTAAAGCCCGCCTGCGACAGATGAGCCACCAGCATATTACGACCCGGCGCAAAGCCCAGGCAGTAGCGGCGGCAGACGTCGCCACCCATGCCGCGGCTGGCAAAGTACTCACGTGGACGGCCATCCTTACCGCGCATAAGCATGGTGTGGTAGAACTGGGCGGTCTCGGCACACAGATCGTAGATGCGGGCACGCTTGGTACCGCGCTCGCGGCGATCTCCGGTGTCGTGCAGCTCAATACCTGCACGATCGGCCAAATAACGGATTGACTCGGGAAAGCTCAGGTTCTCGCGCTTCATGATATAGGTGAAGACGTCGCCACCCTCGCCGCAGCCAAAGCAATGCCACACCTGCGTGGCGGGAATAATGTGGAAGGACGGAGTCTTTTCGCCATGAAAGGGGCAGCAGCCCCAAAACTCATGGCCGCGGGGCTTGAGCTCAACCGTTTCCTGCACGATGGCAACTAGGTCGGACGCAGCGCGTACCTGGTCTTTTTCCTCATCGCTAATCACGGATGCCCACCCCCTGCTCACCCAAGTTGTGACGAATGTCCTCGATATTACCCTCGACGGTCGCAATCAACTCATCCAGCGAATCGAACACACGCGAGGGACGCAGCCAGCGCGTAAACGCCAGCGAAACGGAAGCGCCGTACAGGTCGCCCGTATAACCAATTAAGTTAGCCTCGAGATGCGATGAAGCGGCATCGTCGGCATACGTCGGCGGCAGGCCGACGTTAACGGCAGCAGGCCATACGGTGTCATCAACGAGCACCAGGCCCTCATACACGCCATCGGCAGGCACCTGAATGCCGTCGGGAACCTGCAGGTTAGCCGTGGGAAAGCCCATGTCAGAACCCTCGTGACGGCCACGAATAACACCGCCACGCAGCATATACGGGCGGCCGAGCAACTCAGCAGCAAGCTCCACATGGCCCTGTCCCAGCTCATGACGAATGCGGGTGGCGCAAATGGCCTCACCGCCCTCGCAAAGCAGGTCGTGCCCGTATACGTCAACGCCGCGCTCGGCACCCCAGGTGCGCATCTCGTCAACACCAGAAGCACCGCCACGACCCAGCCTAAAGTCGCTGCCAACGCGAATCGAACGAATGTCGACCAGACGCGACACCAGCGAGAGAAAAGCAACATGGTCGAGTGCCGCAACCTCAGGCGTAAAGGGAACGGCCACCACCGCATCGACCCCGGTCTGAGCCAAGGCATGTAGACGGTCGGCCGTCGTCATCAATTTTTGAGCGGGCGAAGGACTCACCACAACGTCCGGATCGGGATCGAAAGTGACCACGACCGCCTTGCAATCATGGGCGCGCGCATCGCTAACAAGCGCCGCAATGAGCTCCTGGTGTCCACGGTGAACGCCGTCGAACACGCCGATGGCAATCGATGCGGCACCCAAGTGCTCGCACTCATCAAACGTATCGGCAGCAACGATGCGAGCCTCGTCCGACTCGCCCTCGAAAAAGATACGCGCGAGCTCGCGAGCGGACAACATCATCGAACACCGCCGATTGCCTGCGGAAACACGTGCTCCATGACAAAGCGGCCACTCTCAATGCGGGCTAGCGCCTTGAGTCCCCCATCGAGCACCAACGCAAAAGGCGACTTCGAGGTATCGAAATCGGCAAGCGCACGCTCAACGGGAATGCGTCGGCCGCAGAGCAGATCGTCGGCAAGATTGCCCGGCAAGTCAACACGCGTGGCGCCCAGGGCCGCAATGGGATCCAGGGCAAAGCCAGCCGCGGACTCGGGAGAAAGCTCCTCGACCGCATGACAAGCGCCAATGGAAACAACACCGGAGGCCGTGCGGCGCAGCGCAGAAATGTGCGCGGCGCTCTCGCAGGCGCAGCCCAAATCGCGAGCGAGCGCACGGATATAGGTACCCTTGCTCACTGAGAACGCCACGGTCCACACACACGTATCACCTTCGCCTCCCACGGCGATCAGGTCGGCGGCATAGACCTCGACGGGGCGCGGAGGTAGGTCCACCGCATTGCCCTCGCGAGCAGACTTGTAGGCGCGAACGCCATTGACCGAGATAGCCGAAAACGCCGGCGGCACCTGCATCTGCGGACCCAGCATAGCGGCCAAGCGCTCACGGGCATAGGCAGGATAGCGGAGCTCGTTGGCAACAGCCACCGTGCGGACCGCCTCGCCCTCCGCATCATCGGTATTGGTCTCGGCGCCAAACGAAATGTCGGCGACATAGCTTTTGGTATCGAGGGTTAGCATGCCCAGCAGACGGGTGGCCTGGCCCACACCCACCACCATGACACCCGATGCCATGGGGTCGAGCGTGCCGGCATGGCCGACGCGCCGCTCATGGAGGGCGCGTCGGCATTTCGAAACCACATCGTGGGACGTGCAGCCCACCGGCTTATCGACGGCGAGCAGCATATTCAGTTGAGAAGGCGTACGACGAGCCATGTACCATCCAAAAAGTTAAAGCTCGACGGTCACCGAAGCGGGATCCTCCCCTACCAGTTCGGCCAGCATGGGAAGTGCCACGGTGAGCGTCTCGAGAATCGTTCCGTTGTTGGAGAAACCGGCGGCAGCGGGATGTCCGCCTCCGCCAAAGGCAGCAGCGATCTCGGACACGTTGAGGTCGCCCTTGGAGCGCAGGTTGCCGCGCACCTTGGTATCGCCCTCAATGCCCTTCAGGAACAGGCAGACCTCGACGCCCATCACCGAGCGCACCACGTCAACCAGACCGTCGCACTCATCCGAGGTGACACCGCAGGCCTCAAGGTCACTCTGGTACGCGTAGCTATACGCGACGCGCCCGTGGGCCACCGTCTTGATACGGCCCATAACGATGGACTTGAGGTGCAAAAACTCAACGCGCATGCTCTGGTAAACCTCGAGTGCCACACGCGCCGGATCGGCACCGTGGGCAACCAGACGCGAGGCTGCATGGAACGCGGCGGCATCGGCGTTTTGATACTGAAAACGACCGGTATCGGTCACCAGGCCGCACAACAAGCAGGTCGCGACACCATCGCGAGCCACAATGCCACAATTGTCCAAAAAGCGGTCGATGATCATGGCGCAGGCCGCGGCGTCGACGCACCTCAGGCTCAGCTCGGCAAATTCCTCGCGCGCCGGATGGTGATCGAAGCACACCACATGCGACGAGCGACGAAGCACCTCGGCGGAGTTGTTCAGACGCTCGACGACCGGCACGTCCACCGAGATG
Organism: uncultured Collinsella sp.; assembly: GCA_900542175.1. GTDB lineage: Bacteria > Actinomycetota > Coriobacteriia > Coriobacteriales > Coriobacteriaceae > Collinsella. The sequence goes on from UQNC01000005.1 coordinate 30,472, forward strand.
AACAGGTCCGGATTGCCGGTATACGCAGATGCCGGCACCAGACGGTCGGCGCCCTCCATAAAACGGTAGATGCGCGGAACCGGGTCATCGTCTGCCAGCAGCAGGGCAATGTCCTTGTTGGGAAAGAACTTCCTAAGCGAGAGGCCCAGGCCTAGCACGGAGCCCAGGGCGTCGCCATCGGGAGACGTATGTCCCGAAATCGCAATGGAGGACGCACCCTCGATGAGCTCAAGGATGCGTCGCTGAATATCTGCAGACTCGCACGATGCGAGGTCGGCGGAATTACTCATCTAAAGCTGCCTCCTGGGCGGCATCCGCAATTGGATAGCCGTCCTCGTCCTTTTCGATCGCAAGCGTGGCGGGAACGTTTTCCAGCGCACGCGTGATGCGCTCGGCCTCATCGGTCGAGCGATCGATGCGAAAATCGAGCTCGGGCGTGACGCGCCAATCGAGCGAGCGGGCCAGCAGGCTACGGATGCGGCCCTTGGCGCTGGCGAGCGCCTCCATGACCTCGTCGTAGCGGCTCGCGTCGCACGACACGTACACACGCGCGAACGAACGGTCCACCGCGACCTCGACCGCGGTCAGGGTGACCAGGTCGAGACGCGGATCGGAAACCTCAAAGAGCAGGATATAACCGAGCTTCTCGCGAAGCTGCTCGCCCAAACGGCGGGTTGCCTGCGTTTGCTTCATAGCGCTACCCCCTACTCGGTACGGGCAACCTGGTCGATGCGGTAGCCCTCAATGGTGTCGCCAGGCTTGATGTCCTGGAAGTTCTCCAGGCCAATACCGCCCTCGGAGCCGCTCTTGAGGCTCTTGGCCTCATCCTTGTAGTGGCGCATCGAGGCGATTTTACCGTTGAAGACCACGATGCCGTCGCGCACCAGGCGCACGGAATCGGTCGCGGCGATCTCGCCCTCCTCCACGCGGACACCGGCGGCGATACCGACCTTGGGCACCTTGAAGGTGTCCAGAACGGTCGCGGTACCCGTGGAGACCTCGACCTCGGTGGGCTTGAGCATGCCGATACGGGCTGCGTCGAGGTCCTCGAGGCACTTGTAGATGACGTCGTAGCAACGGATCTCGACGCCCTCGCGCTCGGCGGCGGAGCGGGCCTTGCCGTCGGGACGGACGCCAAAGCCGATGATGATGGCGTTGGAGGCGTCGGCCAGAACGACGTCGGTCTCGTTGATGGCGCCAACGGCGGAGTGGATCGTGTTGATGCGCACTTCGGACTGGTCCATCTTGTCGAGGGAGTCCTGAAGGGCCTCGATGGAACCCTGGACGTCGGCCTTGATGATCAGGTTGAGCTCCTTGACCTCGGCGTCTGCAATGGTCTCGAAGAGGTTCTCGAGCGTGACGTGCTTGACGCGGCTCTGCTCCTCGATACGGGCCTTGAGCGAACGCTCGTCGGCAAGGGCGCGAGCCTCGCGCTCGTCCTCGAACACGCGGAACTCGTCACCGGCGTTGGGCACGGACTGCAGGCCCAGGATCTCGACGGCGTCGGAGGGACCGGCCTCGGTGACGGCGCGGCCCTTGGGGTCGAGCATGGCGCGGACGCGGCCGTAGGTGAGGCCGGCGACCAGCGTATCGCCCACGTGCAGGGTACCGCGGGTCACGAGCACGGTAGCGACCGAGCCGCGGCCCTTGTCGAGCTTGGCCTCGAGGACGTTGCCGGAGGCAAAGGTGTCCGGGTTGGCCTTGAGCTCGAGCACATCTGCCTGGAGCAGCACGGTCTCCAGAAGGTCGTCGATACCGATCTTCTGCTTCGCCGAGATGTTGACGAACATGTTCTGTCCGCCCCACTCCTCGGGGATGACACCGTACTCAGTGAGCTCCTGGCGCACGCGGTCAGGGTTGGCGCCGGGCTTATCGATCTTGTTGACGGCAACGACGATGGGAACGCCGGCGGCCTTGGCGTGGTTGATCGACTCGACCGTCTGGGGCATGACGCCGTCGTCGGCGGCCACGATCAGGATGACGATGTCGGTCACCTTGGCACCACGGGCACGCATGGCCGTAAAGGTAGCGTGACCCGGGGTATCGATGAAGGTGATCTTGCGGTCGTTGATCATAACCTGCGAAGCACCGATGGCCTGCGTAATGCCGCCCGCCTCGCCGGCAGCAACGCCGGTGTGACGGATGGCGTCGAGGAGGCTCGTCTTGCCGTGGTCGACATGGCCCATGACGGTGACGACCGGGGCACGCGGCTTAAGGTCGGCGGGATCGTCGTAGAACGAGAAGGTGTTCTCCTCCTCGGGGGTGATGATCTTGATCTGACGGCCCAGGTCGTCGGCAACGAGCTCGACGAGGTCGTCAGACATGGACTGTGTCATGGTGAGCGGCGTACCCAGCAGGAACAGGCGCTTGATGATGTCGTTGGCCGGAACGTCGAGAGCCTCGGCAAGCTCCTGGACGGTAACGCCCTGGGAGACCTTGATGGCGTCGAGCTCTTCGGGGTTCACGCCCTGGGCCAACGCCTCCTCTATCTTGCGCTCCTCCTGAGCCTTGGCAGCCTCGCGCTCGCGCTTCTCCTTGCGCTTCTTGCGGCGACCGGTGGACTCGCGAGAGGCCTCCTCGACGGCAGCACGAGCCTCCTCGAGTACCTTCTCGCGACTGTACTCCTCGGCCTCGCGAGCCATACGGCTGTAGTGGTCCTCTTCGTTGCCGTGACCGCCCTTGCGCTTCTTGCCCTTGCCCTGCTTGTCGGGGTTGGGGAAGTCCATGCCGGCAGCGACGTTGTTGCTGGCGTTGGTGCGATGGCTGTGCGGACGGCTCTCGGAGGCGTTGCGCTCGGAGTTGCTGTCGGAGGCGTTGCGATCGTTACGACGGCCACCGCGGCGGTCGTTGTTGCCGCCACGACGGTTACCGCGCTCAGCGGCGCGCTCGGCCTTGGCCTTGTCCTCGGCGTCCTTCTTCTCCTTGAGCACGGTCTCCTGTGCGGCGATCTGGTCGAGCAGCGAACGGAAGCGCGAACCGGAGTCGGAAGCGGGAACGGCGCGGCGCTGGGCCTCGCGGGCAGCCTCCTCCTTCTCGCGGGCAAGGCGCTCCTGCTCGGCCTTCTTCTTGGCCTCAGCCTCGGCACGGGCGGCCTCCTCGGCAGCCTGAGCTGCGGCAAACTGGCGGCGCTCCTCCTCGCGTGCCTTCTCGGCAGCGATGCGCTCGCGCTCGGCCTCGGCGGCGCGTGCGGCCTCCTCGGCGGCAGCTGCCTGCTCCTCGGCCTTCTTGGCGGCCTCGACTTCCTGAGCGCGGGCCTCGATCACCGAGGCGAGTTGTTTGCGGACCATGGCGACATAGGCGTCCTCCAGAGTGGAGGAAGCGGACTTAGCGGGAATCTTCATATCGGCGAGATGACCCATCAGTTCCTTGGAGGTCATGCCGAACTCTTTGGCCAGGGTGGACACACGGACTTTTGCCATATGACTTCACCTACCCTTTCTGGCACCTTGGGTGCCTAGAGACTGAACGAGCGTGAGAGACGCGCCGGGACCTGCCCGGCGCGACCGCGCGCTAGATCAGGTCCTCCGCATCATCGAAGGCGTCGGTGTCGTGGACACCGCAGAAACGGGAGCCGGGACGAGCCTGGTTGCGGCACTGGACGCCGTCCTCGGACACGTACTCGCAGCGACGGACGTCCTCGTCCTCCTCGTCACCGATCAGGTCGGCGGCGGGCTCCTCGTGAACGGGAACGTTCTTGAGGATGTCGGCGGCAAGCGTCTCGGACTTGATGTCGATGTGCCAGCCGGTCAGGCGCGCGGCGAGGCGGGCGTTCTGGCCCTCCTTGCCGATGGCGAGGGACAGCTGGTCGTCGGGCACGATGACGCCGGCGTAGGCCTTCTCCTCGTCGATGAGGACGCGGGTGACCTTGGCAGGCGACAGGGCGTTGGCGACGTAGACGGCAGGATCGGCATCCCACAGGATGACGTCGACGCGCTCGCCACGCAGCTCGCCCACGACAGCGCGAACACGGCTGCCCTTGGGGCCGACGCAGGCGCCCACGGGATCCAGACGGTCGTCGAGCGAGTGGACGGCTACCTTGGAACGCTGGCCGGGCTCGCGGGCGATCGACTTGATCTGGACGGTGCCCTCATAGATCTCGGGCACCTCCTGCTCAAACAGACGACGCATGAGCTCGGGGTGGGTGCGGGAGATGACAATCGGCGGACGGCTGTGCTCGCCGCGAACCGGTTGCAGGTTGGAGTTGGGGTCGCGTACGTCGATGATCACGGCCTTGATGTGCTGGTTGTGCAGGTAGCGCTCGCCCATCGGGCGCTCGTTGCGCTCGTTCTCGTAACGGCGCTGGTCGAAGTGCGGCAGCTCGGCCTCGACGCCCTCGCGGATCTTGACGATCGTGAAGTCGGGCGTGGACTGCAGCACGGTGCCGCTGATGAGGTCACCGATGCGGCCGGAGAACTCCTCGTAGATCTGCTCGCGGGCGGAGTTGCGCACGATGGCGTTGATCTCGGCCTTGGCGTGCTGGGCGGCGATGCGGCTCGTGTTCTTGGGGGTGACGTCGATCTCCTCGAACTCGGTGAAGTTGCCCTCCTCGTCCATGGAATCGTCGATCGGCTCCAGGCGGTAGACGTAGATCTTGCCGGTGGTGCGGTCGATTGTCACCTTGGCGCCCCACTCAAGATGCAGAATCTCGGCATAGCTCTTGGCGAGCGACTGCTCCAGGCGGTCGATCAGGTAGAGCTGGTCGATGTGCTTCTCCTGGCAAAGCTCCATCAGGGCGGACATCATGTCGGATGCTGCCATCTTACTTTCCTTCCTTCGCGGGCTTGAAGTCATAGGTGGGCTTCAACTTGCACTTTTTAACATCAGAGAAATCGAGGGTAACGGACTCGCCGTCCTCGAGCTCGAGGGTCACGTTCGTCTCGGTGGCGGTGGCAATCTTGCCGGCGTACTTGCGACGGCCCTCGGTGGCGGTAGAGGTGAGCTCGCAGTTCTCGCCCACAAAGCGGGCAAAGTCACTCGGGCGGCGCAGCGGGCGCGCCATACCCGGGCTCGACACCTCGAGCGTATAGCTCGAAGAGATGGGGTCGAGCTCCTCAATCACATCGCCGACCCACTTGGTGTTGGCCGTGACGTCGTTGAGCGACAGGCTCTGACCCTCGGCACCCTCGATACGCACGCGCACGCAGGGGGCCTTGGTGGCACCCACGAGCTCGACGTCGACGATGTCGACATCGTGCTGGGGAGCGACGGCCTCGAGCGCGTCGATGATCGCCTGCTCGGTCTTGGTCTTGACCATTGCGGCACCTCCATCCATACAAAAAAGAAGCGGGGCCGAAACCCCACTTCTTTCAATTACAACTTCATTTGCAAGCAAACTATACCAATAGCTGCGGAAACGTGCAAGCACCGTACGAATCTGCAGGTCAGCGTGCGCACAGCTTCTCCACAAGAATAGGACAATTGGCCGAGGAGCCCCATGCGACGCACCCTCAACAGCCCCAAAACGGGCCATGCGTCCCAATCCACGGGCCCGTTCGGACCCCAAGGGCATTCCTCCCCGAGCCCCAATCGATCAGACTTACGCTAAGGGACATTCCGCAACAAGCCGGCCAGCAAGTCGTGCAACGACGAACCTTTCCAAATCCTCTACGGCAAGGAGGCACCCATGAAACACCTAGGCACCCTCTGCATGACTGCGCTCGCCATCGCAACGTGCTCGTTGGCCCTCGTGGGCTGCGGCAAGCCGAACAGCAAAACCGGAACATGCGAACCGGATCGTGGCAGCACCAAAGCCATCGAGAAAACCGAACCCCCGGTAAGCTTCGACAAAATAGACGAAGACATCGACGATCCCCAGGGCTTAGGTCCCGACCCCCAAGAACAGTTCCCCATCGACCTTGAGGCAGACGAGAACGTCCATGTTACCTGCGTGGGCAAGGACACCGACGGCTATGGCGACGCTGCGCTCATCTTTACGGTGAACAACAACACCGGTGTCGACATGATGTTTGGCGATGTAGACTCCTATGCCTACGTCAACGGCGTGGTCCGCGATGTGCGCATGCGCCAGCAGGTCGCAGCAGGCGAGGAAACGCGCGCCACGCTCACCTTTGTTGGCACCTTCGACGACCCGGACTTTGATGTGAACAACGACCTCAACGACATCTACCTCAACATTTGGATGTTCGAAGAGGCAACGGGCAACGTTTACTTTAGGGACCTAGTACACATCCCATAGAAGACGGTGCGACGCACCGACTAAGCAGGACACACAACAAAGACGAGGGGCGATCCCAACGGAATCGCCCCTCGTCTTTTACGAGTCAGCTATGCGCGCAGCGCTTACTTGACCACCAGGTTGACCAGCTTGCCGGGCACGCAGATGGCCTTGACGACCGTCTTGCCCTCGAGCCACTTGGCGACGGCGGCCTCGGCGGCAGCCTGCACCTCCTCATTGGAGGCATTGCGGGGCACCTCGACGCGGCCGCGGACCTTACCAAGCACCTGGACCACGATCTGCACCGTGTCCTCAACGGACTCGGCCAGGTCGAACTCGGGCCAGGCGGCGGTGTAGACGTTGCCCTCGCAGCCGAGCGCCTCGTGCCACAGCTCGTCGGCCCAGAACGGGCAGATGGGGGCGAGGACGCTCACGATATCCTTAGCCACGCCGTAGCACATCGCCTTGTCACGGGAAGCGCCCTCAGTAGCATTGAGGTAGGCACTCGCGGCATTGACGAGTTCCATGACGGCCGAGATGGCGGTGTTGAACTGGCCGCGATCGAAGTCCTCGGTGCACTTGGCGATGGTGCGGTGACGCTCGCGATAGAGCTTCATCGCAACCTCGTCGAGCGCGGACTTGTCGAAGGCAACGTTGGCGTCGCCGGACTGGACGAGCTGCCAAACGATACGCCAGGCGCGCTTGATGAAGCGGTTGGCGCCCTCAACGGCCTTGGGATCCCAGTCGAAATCCTTCTCGGGCGGGGCGATAAACAGGATCGCCAAACGCATGGTGTCGGCGCCGTAGGGCTCGATGACCGAGCTCGGGGGCACGACATTACCCTTGGACTTGGACATGGTGTCGCCGTTCTCGTCCTTGACCATGCCCTGGCACAGCAGGTTGGTGAAGGGCTCGTCCACACTCAGCAGGCCCAGGTCGCGCAGCGCCTTGGTAAAGAAGCGGCTGTAGAGCAGGTGCAGAATGGCGTGCTCGATGCCACCGATGTAGTTATCGACGGGCATCCAACGGTCGGCGGCCTCGCGGGAGAAAGGCAGCTCGGTGTTGTGCGGGTCGGTATAGCGCAGGTAATACCAGCTGGAGCAAGTGAAGGTGTCCATGGTATCGGACTCGCGCTTGGCCGGGCGGCCGCAGACCGGGCAGGTGGTCTCGTAGAACTCCTTGCACTCGGCGAGGGTCTCGCCGGCGCCCAGGTCCAGGTTCTCGGGCAGCGTCACCGGCAGCTGGTCCTCGGGTACGGGGACGATGCCGCAGTGCTCGCAGTGGATGGCTGGGATGGGGTTGCCCCAATAGCGCTGACGGGAAATGAGCCAATCGCGCAGACGGAACTCGACCTTGCGACGACCGCAGCCCATGGCCTCGAGGTCGGCCACGATCGCAGCCTCGCCCTCGGAGTGCTTGCCGCCGCGCATGCCGGTGTACTTGCCGGACTGGACGAGCGTGCCCTCGGCAGCGTGGGCGCAATCCCAGTCGACGGTCTCGGCATGGAAGGTATCGATGGTCTCGCCGCTGGCCTCGACGGCTGCGCGGTCGTCATCGTCCAGGATGATCGGCACGATCGGCAAATCATACTTGCGTGCGAACTCAAAGTCGCGCTGGTCGCCGCAGGGAACGGCCATGACGGCGCCGGTGCCGTAGTCGGCAACAACGTAGTCGGCAACCCACACGGGGACCTTCTCGCCGTTGACCGGGTTCACCACGTAGCGGCCGGTAAAGGCACCGTGCTTCTCGAGGGTGCCCTGGGCACGTTCGACGGCGGAGATATGCTTGGAGTCCTCGACGATCTTGGTCACGGCCTCCTCGTACTCCGTACCCTCGACGAGCTCGTGCAGACGCGCGTACTCGGGAGCCAGGACAAAGAAGGAGACACCGAAGAGCGTGTCGGCTCGCGTGGTGAAGACGGTGATCTTACCCTCGTCGCCCTCGATGGGCTCGCCATCCTGGTCGCACAGGGTAAAGTCGACCTCGGCGCCCTCGGAACGACCGATCCAGTTGGCCTGCATCTGCTTGACGCGCTCGGGCCAGCCGGGGAGCTTCTCCAGGTCATCGAGCAGCTCCTGAGAGTACTCGGTAATCTTGAAGTACCACTGCTCCAGGTCGCGCTTCTCGGGCTCGGTGCCGCAGCGCCAGCACTTGCCCTCGGTGACCTGTTCGTTGGCCAGAACGGTCTTGCAGGTGGGGCACCAGTTGACCGGGTTCTTCTTGCGGTAAACCAGGCCCTTTTCCCACAACTTCTCAAAGATCCACTGACCCCAACGGTAATAATCGGGGCTGCAGGTCTTGACCATGCGATCCAGATCGTAGGAGAAGCCCATGCGCTTCATCGTGGCGAGAGCCTGGTCCATGTTCTTATACGTCCAGGCGGCAGCCTGCGTGTTGTGCTTGATGGCGGCGTTCTCGGCAGGCAGGCCAAAGGCGTCAAAGCCGATAGGATGCAGCACGTCGTAGCCGCGCATGCGGGCCTGACGGGCCATCGCGTCGCCGATGGTATAGTTGCGCGCGTGGCCCATGTGCAGGTCGCCCGACGGATACGGGAACATCTCGAGGACGTACTTCTTGGGCTTGCTAGCGTCGGTGTCGACGGCAAAGAGGTTGGAGTCCTCCCAGGCCTTCATCCACTTGGACTCAATGGCCTGCGCGTCGTAGGCAGGGATCTCATCCTTATGATCTGTGCAATCGCACATATCAGCTCCTTTGTTAGCTGGGTTGGGGCGGGGCGTTCTTACCTTTACTAGCTACTGCGGACAGTCCTGCTCGCACGAAGAGCACATTAAGTGCTCTTCGGCTCGTGCGGAACTTGCAGCGAGCAAAGGTAAGAACGCCCCGCCACATCGTTAACTCGCATGATGATAGCAAATACGACAAGCGAGATGCCTGCGACTTGCAGGCATCTCGCTTTATCTAAATAACGTGGTTGTGAATCAACCGCTATTTGTTACCCGCCCAAGCATGGTCGGGTTTTCCAAGTGCCGCAGATTGCCGTGAAAGAGGAGCGACGCGTACTTTTGGTACGCGAGCGACGGTTTGAACGGCAAGGTGCGGTGCTTGGGAAAGCCGTTTAGCGGTAGCTGACACTCTGCTGAGAGTCCTTGACGACTACGTCGTGGGCGCCGCCTTCGACGATGGAGGTGGAGCTCACCAGGGTCAGACGTGCCTTTTCTTGGAGCTCGGGGATCGAGAGGGCGCCGCAGTTGCACATCGTGGACTTGACCTTGTAGAGCGTGCCGCCCACGCCGTCCTTGAGGGAACCGGCATAGGGAACGTAGGAGTCGACGCCCTCGACGAAGCTGAGCTTCGCCGCGCCGCCCAGGTCGTAGCGCTGCCAGTTGCGAGCACGCGCAGAACCCTCGCCCCAGTACTCCTTCATGTACTGGCCGTTGACGTTGACGCGCTCGGTCGGGCTCTCATCGAAGCGGGCGAAGTAGCGACCCAGCATCATAAAGTCGGCACCCATAGCAAGGGCGAGCGTCATGTGGTAGTCGTATACGATACCGCCGTCGGAGCACACGGGCACGTAAACACCGGTCTCCTCGTAGTACTCGTCACGGGCGCGGCAGACGTCGATCAGCGCGGTGGCCTGGCCACGACCGATACCCTTGGTCTCGCGAGTGATGCAGATGGAACCGCCGCCGATACCGACCTTGATGAAGTCGGCACCGCAGTCGGCCAAGAAGCGGAAGCCCTCGGCGTCGACGACGTTACCGGCACCGACCTTGACGTCCTCGCCGTAGTTGGCGCGAATCCACTCGATGGTGCGCTTCTGCCACTCACTGAAGCCCTCGGAGGAGTCGATGCACAGGACATCGGCACCAGCCTCGATGAGCAGCGGCACGCGCTCGGCATAGTCGCGGGTGTTGATACCGGCGCCGACCATGTAGCGCTTGTCGTTATCGAGCAGCTCGTTGGGGTTGGTCTTGTGGCTGTCGTAGTCCTTGCGGAAGACGATGCCCATAAGGTGATCGTTATCGTCGACAATAGGCAGGGCGTTGAGCTTGTTGTCCCAAATGACGTCGTTGGCAACCTTGAGGCTGATGTTCTTGTCGCCCACGATGAGCTGCTCACGCGGGGTCATGAACTCGGAGACCTTCTTCTGATGGTCATCGCGGCTGGGACGATAGTCACGGCTGGTGACGATACCCAGGAGCTTGCCCTTGGGGGTGCCGTCGTCGGTGACCGGCATGGTGGAGTGACCGGTCTTCTCCTTAAGCTCGATGACCTGCTCCATGGTCATGTCGGGGGTCAGCGTGGAATCGGACTGAACGAAGCCAGCCTTGTGATCCTTGACGGCCTTGACCATAGCGGCCTCGGACTCGGGGGTCTGGGAACCGTAAATGAAGGACAGGCCACCCTCGGTAGCGAGCGCGACACCCATGTCGACGCCCGAGACGGACTGCATGATGGCGGAAACCATGGGGATGTTCAGGGTGATTGCCGGCTTCTCACCGCGCTTGAAGCGGGTTAGCGGCGTCTTAAGAGAGACGTTGTTGGGGATGCACTGCGAGGACGAGTAGCCAGGGACCAGCAGATACTCCGAAAACGTGTGGGACTCACCGGGAAAGAACGTAGCCATGTTTCTCCTTTTTCCATGCGACCGGTCGGCTGCAGGCCTCGTAGGACCCAGCCCAACCTTGGGCGCCCAATACTGGGGAAGTATCTTAACGCACTTTGACTGCTACAATGCATGGTTTAGAAAGAGCACACGAGGGTTTGACGCAGGCTTTGCGTTTGCCCAGCAAACACTTTAGCGGGGAGACGTGGAGCGTATGAAGTACAAGACGACGGCAAAGTTGGTCATTCAAGCGTGCGACAAGGATTTGCCGGGCGTGTTCGGCCATGGCTGCGTCTTGCTGCTGCAGGGTATTGCCCGGGAGCACTCACTCAACCGCGCCGCCAAAAGCATGGGCATGGCGTATTCCAAAGCGTGGCGTATTGTAAACGAAGCGGAAGGCCAGCTAGGCTGTAAGCTCATCGAGCGCGACGGCGCCCGCGGATCCACGCTCACCCCCGCCGGCGAGCGAGCCATAGTGGTCTACGAGGAGCTGCAGGCCGACATCAACAACGTCATCGCCACCAAAGCCGACGCCCTCATCGCCAGCATCAAAGAGTAGCCAATTTGGGACGGGGCTTTATCGCTACACAACCCCTTCTCATAAGTTGCGGTGAAATAGGGACTGTTTATGCTGTTAAAGCCGTAAATCAATCCCTATTTCACCGCAACTTATGAAGTCGAGGATGATTTAGCTAGTTGCGGAGGGCGTTGTCTAGGGCGGCGGCTATGGTTAGGGGGTCGTCGGTGCCGGCGAAGAGGCGGATGGTTCCCCCCTGCTTGCCGCGTGGGGCCGAAAGGCGTGTCGTTGCGCCGCCGGCGGGCGACGTGCGGAACTCCCCCGGCAATGTGTCGAACAGCTCACCCGCACTTCGCACGATAAGGTCAAACTCAACTGCCGGGCCAAAGCCGTGCTCGAGGATTCCCGTTGCAACCGCATGATCGGGATGCGAACCCAGCCCAGGATAGCGAACGTTACACACCATCTCGTTAGCAGCCAGATACTCGGCCAGAGCACGGGCGCGATCGAAGTGCGCCTGCATGCGAGCATCGAGCGAGGACAGCCCGCGTTCTAGCACGTCGGTCTCCTCGGCAGACAGGTCAAGCGCGGGCGCACCGCAGCCCGCAAACAACGCGTGCGCGCACTCTGCGGCGGCATCCACGCGATGGCGCTTAAGCTGCGAGCGCGCCACCGAAGCGGCGACGAGCTTGCGCGGCGCAACGCCGGCACACACGCGGTCGAGCGCCTCGAGCGAAAGCACGGCGCCCAGACGCAACGGGTTGCACCCAAAGACGCCCGACACAGTGTTATCAACCACGAGCAGCGCATGCGACTCACGAGCCGCGCGGCCCAGAGCGCGAAGGTCGGGCACACGCAGACCAAACCCGCCGATGGAGTTGACGAACCACCACAGGTGCGGCCCCTCGGCATCAAACGAAGCATCAAAGCCCTCGGACGCAGCAGCAAACGCCGCAGCCGCGGGCTCCCCCACCAGCGCAACATCGTAGCCATCAAAGCCGCAGGCAAACGCATCGGCAAAGTCGTCCGCAAAGGCCACCAAGCGATCGCCGGGCTGCACAATCCCCAGCATCGACAGCGCCGCCGGCACATGCGAGGCCGCAACAAGACGCGCCTCACGCGCACCAGCCCTTGCAGCCCAGGCCTCTTCTAACTGTTGCACGTCCACGCGACACCGTCCCTTAAATAATAAAACTGAACCAAATTAGCCATCCTGGAAGAGCACGCGCCAGCGAGCGGGCAGCGGTCGTGGCGAGGTGCCGTGAAAGAGGAGCGACGCGTACTTCATGTACGCGAGCGACGGTTTGAGCGGCAGATCGCCCGGCAGATGCCCGCGCAGCGTCGAGCGGTCCGGCGTTCGTTAGAACGCCGGAACAAAATTAGCCGTGATATTCGCCGTTGTATTGGATCAACGTTAGATCTTCCACGCCATCGAGCGCGCGGATGGCGTCGGCGTAGGGCATGTCCACACCGTCCGAGAAGACCTCGACGGCCATCTCGACCTTGTCGCCGCGCATGGTCTTGGACTTGACGGAGAACTTGGTGCGGCCAAACGCGCGCACGATATCATCGCCGGTGGTCTGACCCGTGTAGTGGATGACCATCATGTACACGCGCGCCTTGTCCTGGTGGCTCGCAAAGCCGGCGATCATCACCACGATCACCACTGCCGTGAGTCCTACGAGCGCATACATGCCGGCGCCCGCCGTAATGCCCGTGGTAATGGCCCAAAACAGATACAACAGGTCGAGCGGGTCCTTGACCGCCGTGCGGTAGCGGACGATAGACAGAGCACCGACCATACCGAGCGAGATGACCACATTCGTCGAGATCGCGAGCGTGACCATGCAGGTGAGCACGCACATGCCCACGAGCGTTACGGCAAAACTGCGCGAATACACCACGCCGGTAAAAAAGCGCTTGTACACGTAATAGATCAGGATGCCCATGGCGAGCGCCACGAGCAGTGACAGGCCGATCTTGGCAGGGTCGACCTGACCAAACGCCTCCAAGACGGAGTTCTTAAAAAAGTCCCTGGTGCTCATGGTCTAAATATCCCCTCGGTTCTCAAAATCCGATTCCCAGTAATTAAATCCGCGCAGGTAGGCGGTCTTTTCGTAACACAGGCAGTACTTGGAGACCGCCGTAAGCTCGACCGCACCTGGCGGCACCATATCGCGCACCAGCTGCGGGCAAAACTCGGTAAACTTGACCTCCATCACCAGCTTGCCGGGCTCCAGCACGGGCAACGCGGGCAACGTCGCGTCAAAGATGTCAAAGCTCCCCACCGCCGCACGCACGTTGCTATCAAAGGTAATGCGCACGGTGCCCTCGTCCATCACCCACGGCTCGCGCTCGTAGTCCACGATGGTCCGCGGGCGCATCATGTTGCAGATGCACTCGATGTAGAACTCGCGACAGAGCGGATAAGGGCTCCTCAGCAAAAAGTCGTAGTCGCCGGCCAGAATCTGCTCAAACTCGCCACGCGTGAGTGGCGCGTCCTCCTTGTAGATCCAGCTGCCGTACTTCTTTTTGCGCTCGAGCTTAATCACCTTGTCGCTGCCGTTATAGATGCGCACGCGATATTTTTTTCGCATAAGAATACCGGCGTCTTTTTCCTCGTAGGCCGAGTTGCAGTAGTCGTCAAAGTACAGGCTGCGAATGGTGTAAACACCCGCCCGCGCATACTTGTCCAGTTTAAAAACCGGCGCCATGCGGCAGGCCAGCACGGCGTGCTCGCCCTCGTTAATGAGATATTTGAGCTCGTGGCGGTAACGCTCCTGCGTGGCACGCACAGGCGGAGCCGTAAGGCGCTCAAGCAGCGCGCTAGCCCTCCTCATACGTGTCCTCCACGACCTTACCGCCGTCTTGCACGTAAAAACACTTCATGCCGTAGTGTTTGCCGTCGTCGGTCACATAGTAGTCAAACGCATCTTGCGTATAGCCGTCTGAGTTGGTGGCACGCACGCGCACAAAATACTGGCCGGTATCGGGCGCATCGCAGGTCACCTCAGGCAGCAGCACGTCCTCGGCCTTAAAAAACACGTCCTTGATGGCATAGTCACGCGCCAGCTCCACGGTATAGCGAATGTCGCGCGCCTTAAAATCGTAGGACGCATCCCAGTTAATGCGCAGCTTACCGTTATCGATCTGCGGCACGCCAATGTAGAACGGCATGGGCTTTTTATAGCTCTCGCGAAAGCTCTTGTAGTTCTCCTCGATCTCGGAGGGAATCGCCGCGGCGATTTGCTCGTATTGGTCCTTGGTGACAGGCAGATTGTCGATATCGGGCGAAGCAAAGACCAACGATTCGGTAACCTCGCGATAATGTCTAATCATCTTGGCCAGGCGCGCCTCGGTCATATACGAGCGCAGGTCCTTTACGGCGCGGTCGAGCTCACTGCGGAACGATTTGCTGCGCAGCGCACGATTGAATAGCACGTTGCCCCAGTAGTTGCTTACGCCGCGCTCCCAGCTCGCATAGTCCGAGAACCCGGCAAGAGAAAGCTCCAGCTTACGCAGCATTCCGTCGTTATCCCAATCTAAAAAGTACCAGGTATTTGAGTTGAGCGGGCTGTACAGATAACAGTTACGGTTCTGAGTATCGCAGTTGCCCGTCAGGATCTGAAACGCCAGCCAATAGACCAGATTCTCGGTATCAAAGTAGGTGTCGAGCACGTTATCGATCTTTTGCGATTCGTCGTTGAGCGCATCGAGCATCTCGATGAGCTTGGTGTGGTCCGAATCGCCCTTAATCTCGAGCATGCCCTCGAAGTTTGCCTGGTTGTAGTCGGGATCGTCGGCAAGCTTAATGGTGTCCTCGTAGCGATGGAAATCAAAGCTGTTCACCTTGTACAGGTGCCCGCTCTTATCCAGGCCATGTGCCTTAAGCGCCGTCTTGTTGAGCTGCTCCACCTGCGTAAACAGGCCGTAGTCCTCAAAGGTATCGTTGGACTTTTCGGTCTGGTCGCACACCCACAGATGCACAAACTGCGTGCGCAGGCCCATCATCTGGGGAATTCCGCGGATAAGGTCGTAGGCCATCTTGTTGCGAAAACGCATACCCTCGCCCATGTGCTTGTTGAGCGCAATCGCGCGCTGCTGGCGCCAGGTGCCCTTGCCTTTTTTGAGCTCCACCTTGTAATTCTTTTGCGTGTAGGAGCTCGATGTCTGGCCGCGCACCTGCACGGTGGCATTGGGCGCGTCCTCGCCATAGCCAACCTCGCCGGCCACCGGGCCGTCTTCGTCGCCCGGCTGCAGCAGGCCCATAACCTGATAGCGCGTCACGCCCATGTCGGCATAGTCATACACCGAGTACGTGTTGATCTCGGCCCAGCTATGGTCCGTGTTCTCGGAGCTGTTGCCGCGAGAGACCGTCAGATACATGGTCACAATGCCCGAGTCATCATAGACCTCGTACAGCTCGTCCTTATCGCGCAGATGCTTGGACTGGTCGGAGGCCTCGGCCTTTTTAATCTTGTCCTGCTTTTTTACCTTATTTGTCGAGGATTCGTCCTGAGATGAGCAGCCCGAAAGCAGCAGCGCGCCGGCAGCCGCCTCGATCAGACAGCGGCGAGACATCAACTTATCGGTCATCAGAACCTCCCCAATGGTTACGGTACACGCGAACTACTGCGCGCTGAAACGCGCCGTGCGGCACGCCCTTGCGGCGGCACTCCTCATAGCGCTGCTCGGCACGGTCGAGCAAGCGGCCCAGCTGTGTAAAACGACCCGTTTTGTCGGTCGCCACAATGGGCTGCTGACTCAGGATACGATACGGTAAGTTGGCGGTATAGGTATCGAGCCGCAGCAGCGCCACGATAAAAAACACCACCGCACCCAACAAAAAGCCAAAGCCGTAAAACTGCTGCGGCAAAAGCAACGACACGGCGGTCGCCAGCCCTGCCACACCGGCAAACAGGCCCGAGGCCAGAACGGCTCCCTTGTAGTCGGTAAAGTACAGCAAGATAAGCAGGATCGTGTTGCCCACGGCATACAGGCCGTAGCCTACGCATAACGTGCGAAAATACCCGTGCATAAGATTGTTAAAGCCCAGCGGCAGGGCCGAGAGCACTGTAGTCTCGAGCGAGATGACCGCCGCGGTCACAAACAGCTGCTTGAGCGCGCAAAAGCGCAGTTCGCTGTTGAGCGTGGAGAGCATCTCCTCCTCGGCCACCACAATATCGCCCACCACGCCGCCGTCGTTGAACAGGCTGTAGTAGTCACGGTAGCGCGGATAGAAATTGACCTCGACCGACACCACAAAGTTGACGGTCGTGACGAGTGTGGTCAAAAACGCAATGAGTGCCGGAACGTCATGGTAAGGAGCCCCGTAAAACAGGCCTTTGATCTGCACGCCAATAGGGCCCGCCCAGATAATAACCAGGTGTACGAAAAGCCCCAAGTTGGTAAACAGCCCCGTAAGCGCAAGCGGCATAAATTGGTCGAGCCAGCGCAAAAAACGCCAGGGACTCCGATCACTCTGTGGAAAATACCGGTACAGCAGTACCACATCCCAGGCAAGCATGACGCCGTAGCCTAGGGCGATTGACGCCAACAGGCCCTCGACCGGCGGCAGTCCCAACGTCAGCGCTGCCAGGGCGCACAGGCACACCACGCCAATGGCGGCCGCAAAGCTGCACAGAACGCCACGATAATCTTTGATGGCCGTGAGATAGCTCATGCCGTTCCAGTTGACGATCATGATGTTGAAGAGCCACAGGCACAGCAGCCCCTGCAGCAGCGTGGCCCCCGAGAACAGCAAAAAGACGCCGTAGAGCACCGTGCCCGCAACGAGCATGATGGCATTAGATCCCCAAAACGAAGGCAGGATCTCATCCTCGCGCTCGGCAAAGAGCATGTCGGCCAAAAAGCGCGTGACCGGCATGGAGAAAAAGCTTGTGAGCGTAAGCGAGGCCAGCAGTGTATAGGTCACCATGCACACCAGCAGATCCTGGTTGGCGCGCCCCACGCCCCACAGACCGCACAGCACCAAGATACCCACCTGGAGTAGCACGCCCAGCAGCATGGGGCCCGTGCACACAATGCCAGCGTAGCCATAGGCGCGCATCGTGGCAAACAGACCCTTGCGCCTAAATAGGCGTTTGAGCTCAAAACCGATTCCAGCCACCGGCTACTCCCCCTCTCTGGGCAGGTCAAACGCACGCGCCGTCACGTCGTACAGCGCGCGATAGTTGGCGAGCATCTGCTCGTGCAAAAAGTACGTGGCAACGCGACGCTGGCCACGCTCCCCCATCTCAATGCGACGGGCGCGGCTTGTGCACATGCGCTCCATGGAATCGGCCAAGCCCTTGCGATACATGGGCGGCGTCACAAAACCCGCCACGCCAAAGTCGTCGCCCGGGGCGCCTTCGAGCAGCTCGCGGCAGCAGCCCACCTCGGTCGTCACGCAGGGACGGCGCGCTGCAAGCGACTCCAGCACGCTGAGCGGCTGGCCCTCGGAGATGCTCGTCAAAATGGTAAAGACGAGCTTTTCCATGTACTCGACCACGTTGACGCGCCCGGTAAAGATCAGATCGCGCACGCCCAGGGTATCGACCAGCGCGTGACACTCGGCACCGTACTCCTCGTCGTCCACGCCGCCCATAATGTGCAGGCGCACCTTAGGCAGGCGCTCGTGCAGTTCAAAGAAGGCATAGATCATGGTCTTGACGTCCTTGATGGGCGCCAGGCGCACCACCGCGCCAATATCCACCCAGCCGTCATCGGGCTTTAAGGGAATGTCCTTAAAGCGATCGAACTGGATGCCGTTGGGGATGACCAGGCACTTGTCCGCATCGCAGCCCATGTCGATCTGCGTCTTACGGGCGTTATGGAACAAACTGGTCACGCGGAAGGCGCGACGGTAGATCTCCTCCGAAAGCAGGTAGAAAAAGCGGATCCAGCGGTCCTTAAACGACGGCACGACCCAGTCGGCACGAATGATCTCTTCCTCGCGCTCGCGGGTATAAATGCCGTGCTCGGTCAGCAGCACCGGAGCCTGGTGAACGCTTGAGCCCAGACAGGCGAGCAGGCCGCCGTAGCCGGTCGAGATGGCGTGGTACACATCGGCCACCGGCACCTCGCTGCCCAGAAGGTAGAGCACGGGCAGCAGCATGGAGCGCATGGTGTGGAATGCATCGGCAAAGGGCGTGTATGGGTACTCGGCCAGGCACACGTCGCGAAAGATATCCATAAACGTGCGGCTCTGCAAAAACGATAGCGGATGCACGCGACGGCGCTGGAAGATATCAAATAGCACGTCCCAGTCCGGATTAGAAAGCGACACCAGGCGGCGCAGCGCCTCGCGCTCGCGGTCGTTAAAGTCGGCCTCTTCTTGCTCGCCCGAAAGCCGCAGGGCGTCATCCAGAAATACCTCGTGCACCTCGACCACGTTGCCGGGCAGCTCGTAGACAAACTTGCCGCGGTCGGCAGCATGCGCGCCAATCACCCACAGCACAAACTCGTGCTCGGGCATGGCCTGTATGTAGCCATGCATCCAGGTAGATACGCCGCCGTGCACATAGGGGTAGCAACCCTCGAGTACCAAACAGATTCTCATTTGTCGCCACCCTCCTTGCGTGCAATGGTCACCGTCTTGTCCGTGGCTTTAACCAGGTACAGATCGCCCGTCAGATGCGTAATCTCGCCACCCGTGACTGCACCCGGCTCGCCGTTGTTGGCGCGGAACATGAGCCAAGCCTCGTCGTGGAAATTGCCCAGGCTGAGCGTCCAGGCATTCGCGTCTGTATCCACGCTCACCGTCACGGACGAAAAGCGCTGGATGGCGCCCGAGCATTCCGAACCGGTCTGGCGCCGCAGGTCGGGCGCAGACTTGGTAAGCCACTCCAGGTAGTTGGTCAGACCGCCCTTGTAGACCTCCCAGCCCTCCTTGGCTCCGCGACCGGGATCCAGTAGGTCGTCCGGATGCATAAAGTGCGTACTCACGTAGTGCATGTTGAGCTCGGACACGGCTGCCAGACGCATATAGGAATCGTTGACCATGCCGCCCGAGACAATACGTGGCTGCTCCACAATGCCATCGCTCGCCACGCCAAACTCCTGCACATAGGGCAAGTCGGTGCCATCCTCAAAATACGTACTGGCGATGGTCTTAATGCGCGGAACGTCGGTGCCAATAAGCTTGCGCGCACGGGCCGAAAGGATATTCGACGGTGGCACATAGACCGAGCCGTGCGCGTTGGGCAGTACCTCGTCCTGGAAGGCTATAAGCTCGTTGAGCGATGCGACGAGCGTCTCCTTGTTCTTCCACGTCTTGTAGTCGTACAGTGTGCCATAGTCGGTATCCCAGAGCGCCAGCGGCTGATGGTTGCAGCCGTGGAAACCCAGCTCTCCGCCCATCTGCAGCAGCATGCCGCCAAAGTAGCGGAACTGCGTGGTATCGGCCTGGCGCGCGGGCTCGGTCTGGTTGACCGCGTCCTCGTAGTTTTCGATCATCACGCCGGTAAAGCGAACGCCATATTTTTGCGCGAGCTTTTGCAGATCGGGCCACCAGACCTTGGCATAAAAGTCGGCGATAGAAAGCCCGTAGTCGCGCTTGATGTAGGTGCCATCGCCCGAGGGCACGGGGCTGGGAAAGTCGTCCAGATAGAAGACGGCGCTGTTGATGACCGGATAGGCCGTGGCATTGCCCAGAAGGCTGATCGCCGCGGCGTAAAAACCGCGCATGACCTTGTCATAGATACCGATATTGCACACCACGGTGCGACCGCTACCGCAGTCATTCGACCAAATGAGCGGGGCGCCCGCATCGCCGGTCTTAGCCCACACACGAGCCGTCTCGCGCAGCGAAACCGAAAGCGACGAATCAAAGGGGTCCGAGAGCTCGTAGCGCTCTCCCCCGCCCAGCATAAAGTCCTCGCTCGGCACAATGCTTTCGGCTTTTACATAGTCATATCCGCCAGATTCAATGCCAAGCTTGGGAGCAATCACTTGCAGATAGCCCGAGTTATCCGGAGGCATGGCGAGCATAAGCGAACCGCCGGCACTCACCCAACTCATAATGTCGCTCAGGTGCGTACCGAGCCCATCGAGCGACGGCATGAGCAAAATCACGCGATCGTAGGAGGTCAGCGAGGGAATGGCATCCGCGCCGTCCAGCGCAAGGTCCACGTCGCGGTGCGCGATCTTCATGTCGAGCAGAATCTGGTCGAACTGCTCCTTTACGTCCTCGACGCCAGCTTGATCGGAATCGGTAATGACCAGGCACGTGGGCTTTTGGCCAAATATTGCCGAGGAGGCCGGAACCGCATCGTTGGCGGCAAGCATCCCCAGCTTATGCTGGCCCGCACTGTACTGCACGCCGGCGCGCTCCACCAGCAGCACGGCCGCCATGGCAATAAAGACCGCCCACACCACAAGCAGCCCCATCCAGCGAAAATGGCCCGCACGGTCGCGGATATGCTGTACCACGCTCATCGGGCCTCCTCTCCGTTGTGCCAAAACGCCAGTTCCTCGCGGTTGGCGGCGCTCAAGTATACATGCTGTTTGTCAATCGCATCGATCACGCGGTGGACCTCGTCACCGTCGCGGCGCATCACCGCAAGGCGCAGACAAAGCATCCAAACCTCCTGCTCCTCGGGCACATCGAGCACCAGCTGGTCGGTCACGGCCTGCGCCTCGTCGATCTGTCCGACATCGGCCAGCGCCGTCGCGTATCGAATGCGAAGCTCAAGGGTGTCCTCGCGCTCGCAGCGACGCGCAAGCAAACGCGCGTACTGTTGGCGCTGAATCTGAGCCACGCGCCCCTCGGCCAGGCCCGAGCCCAAGTATTCACCAAGAAAATCGCAGTATTCGTTGAGGTTTTGCGCGCTCGGGTCCGTCTTAAAGGCACGCTCCAGCTGCTGCAGTTTAAGGTCGGACTCCTTGGAGATCTGCACCACCGCCGTCGCGGCATAGTGAGCCACCTCAACGTCGTCGTTAAGCTTAGCCGCCTGCAGCTGCGCCAGGTAAGCGTCGGGCTCCTCGGTGAGCATGGAGAGCATTAGGCGGCGCCGTTCTGCCGGGTCGTTGATGATGAGCGCCTCCTCGAGCGGCACTACGCCTGCATCGTCCTCACCACTCGGTACCGACATACTACGATGCAGGTCGTCGTTGAAGCGCAGCGACTCCAGCGCAGACTCTTTCAGCCCCTCGCCAAACGCCGTTCCGCGGACCGATAGCAGAACCACCAGCAACGGGCCCCACAGCGGCACCAGCACTATCACAGCCAGCATATGCCCGCGCACCGGCAGCAGGCCCAGCTTCATAAGCGTCCACAGCACCAGGTAAACCAGCGCATGAATCAGCAACAAGACGGCGGCAACGACAAGCGAGATCAAGCGGCACCCCCCTCACCGTCACCGGTGTCAGCAATATGCCGCAGCAGCGCCACGATGTCCTCGCCGTCGACGGGCTCCACCGCAAGCTGCTTTGCACTCAGGCGCTCGCGGATAATGGGCAGATCGCACGCCTTTGCCTGGCGCATAAGCAGGTAAAGCACGTCGCCGTCGACCAAGCCCGCCGCATCGCTCTCGCGGATTGCCGACCCAATTGCGCCCACCAGCTCGCCGACAGGCTCCATGCCCGGTACCACGCGCAGGAGCAAAAAGCTGCCCATCTTGCCATCTGCCAGCGCCTGCTCGGCCGCGAGCTCTTGGCCAAAGGCAGCCTGTTTGAGCACGCAAGTGCCGTCAACGCAGCGTTTATCCTGTGCCACCGCCTCATAGTCAAAGGCACGGCCCAGCGCGCTTTCGACCAGGCCGCACAAGATGCGGAACAGGTTTTTGGTAATAGAGCGTCATTTGGTTTTCGGCCGCACTACGCACAAAGATCAACACGGCGGGTGCCCCATCGCGCTCGATCGTGTATCCAAACATGGGCAGCCCCGGCGTCAGCTCGCGGTTCACCCACAGATTCGAACGACCCCCGTCGCCCAAAAGA
The DNA here is from genome assembly GCA_900542175.1 of uncultured Collinsella sp. Lineage (GTDB taxonomy): Bacteria > Actinomycetota > Coriobacteriia > Coriobacteriales > Coriobacteriaceae > Collinsella. The sequence goes on from UQNC01000005.1 coordinate 52,672, forward strand.
GGTGCAAGCTGCTCAAGCGTGAGCGAGCGTGCGGCATCTTCGGCAATCGCGGGACTTGCTGCCACCAGCCGTGCAAATGCTCCGCCCGAAACATGGTAGATCGCCACCGAATCGTTCTCGAGGATCTCGCCCAGAAGCTCGCAGCACTTGCGATAGATGTCGCGTGGGTTGAAGACGTCAAGCTCCTGCGTTACGGCAAAGATCTTGCCAAAGCTGTCGTGGCGACCCACGATCTGGCGCCTGTACGCGCGCTTGTCCTCGATCGCGTCATGGTAGAGCTGCGTAAGGAACGTATTGCGGTTGCGCACGAGCTCGTTTTGATCGCGCTCCGCCCTAATGGCTTCGCTGTTGCGCAGCTGCACATAGCCGCACACGGCACCCACAACAAAGTACGCGATAAACGGCAGCCAGTTGGACGGCTCGTAGAACAGGCCCTGGAAGGTATAGCCGTACAAAGTAAAGTAACTCGCAGCCAAACCCACCGACGCCAGCAGCGCCGCAACCAGGCCAAAGTCCAAGCCATACAGCGTGCCGATGAGCACCACGTAGAGCAGGCGATAATCGAGCACGTTGAGCTGGGTCGATTGGGAGAACAAGCGCTCCAGCACTTCAAAGAGCACCCAGGCGGCTGCCGTCTCCAGGCATTTGACAGGCAGCGTGCGCATTTGAATGCGGTCGATGGCCGCGCGCAAGGGGTTGACCTTCTTTGCACGGCCAGCATCCCAGCGAGCCTGAATGGTCGAGAGGTCGCGCAGCAAGTCGTAGCGCTGAAACCAGCCATAGCGCACGCGAGCGACGTCGCTGGCGGGCAGGGCGTAGCCGGCAGAATCGCCATAGGCAACTGAGAGCCCTGGGAACAGCGCCTTGAGGGCGTCGCCCACCTCACCCACCGTGTGATGGAAGGTATCGGCTACGTCGAGCGTCTCAAAGTTACCATTCCAGCTGTCGAAGATACGGCGTACCAGCACCGCAAGCTCCTCGGCACACAGCAGGGGAAACGCCGCATCCTGTGCGCCCTGCAGAGCGGCCGATCCGGTTGAGCATGCGTCGAGCATCGGCACCAAAAACGGGTCCTCCAACGCAGCAGACGCGGTATACAGGAACGGCACGCGCAGGATCTTGGTCTGAACGCCCTCGCGAGCAGCGTAGTAGCGGCACAGGTCGTTGGCTGCGTGCGCGATAATGCCTTTGCCCGTTCGCCCCGCGGCATCGGCGGCACCCTCGGCACCCGCGGGCCCCGCTACATACAACAGTTGAACCCGGCGACCCGCGCACGTACGAAAGACCGAGCGCAGCAACTCGATATCGCCCACGGTATCGGTATGCGGGGTTAGGTAATTAGACAGGTAGACCACGCGGTCGAACTCGTAGGCCTGCTCCAAGTGCTGGAGCAGCTCTTTCCACGAGGCATGGGGCGACGACTCATCGCGGCGCGCTTCCTGCGCGGCTACAACCTTAACGTGGTCCCCGGGGAATGCCTTGGCGCAAAAGTCATCGTCAACATATGCGGTATTGCCAACAACCAGCACCTCCATGGCGTATTCCTCCCCTAAAATCCACTTTAGTCATAGTCAAACATGCGTATTTTACGCTGTCAACGCGAACCAGAGCACCTTTAAGGCTGTTTTAAGAACTTTTTCAGAGGATGAGGAGACATCGAGGGTGCTAAATGCGCGCCCAATCCAGAAGTATGCGGCAAATTCTAGACATGCTGACCACACCGTATAGCGACATCGCTTCTACCTGCGATTTCTTTTCATGAAAAGGACCTTGCTAATCCCACTCCTCGATGCGGGTGAGGTACGGATCGGCTCCGTAGCGACCGGACAGGTATTGCTTGTCGAAAGCCGCGTTCTTGCTTACCAGATTACCGTTTGTCTGGTGGATGTCGGCGAGAGACCACAGTTGGCTCGCCTCTCCCTCGCCGCGCGCAGCGAACCATATCTCGTCACGGCGGAACACATCGTTTCGCATGGTTGACACATCCTGGGACGAGAAGATGAGCTGCGCGCCACTCTTGTTGACCTCAGGATCCTTAAACAGCAGAATCACATAGCGAAGAAGTTTCGGGTGCAGTTTGGCGTCGAGCTCGTCTACCACAACGGTGCCACCACGCTCAAGCGCTGCCATCAGATACGCAGCCAACCCCATAAGCTTCTGGGTGCCGGCAGATTCCTCGGATAAACGCAGCTCGTACGCTTTGCCGCCCACCTCGTGTCTCACGAAGACGCGCTGGCCGCGCCATTCCGGCGCCCTCTCCACTCTGAAGCCATCGATACGCACATCAACGGCGCGTAGGAAACGCGTGACCTCGCGCGAGTCGCCCTCGTCGAGCATTTGCTCGAGCATCCGCTCCAGGTAGGAACTGTTGTAGTTGAGAAACACAGCGTCGAGAAACCAGCTAGCCGCCTCCTGGACCACCGGCACATCGAAGTTGATGCAAAGGAACGATAGGTACGGCAGGCTCGGGTTGAACCTCGCAGCCGTCACAAGCTTACGCAGTGTGGGGCCGAGTTCAACCTTTGTATCCTCGCGCTCGAACAGCATCGCCGTGCGCGACGCTCCCAATTTACGCCGCCACAGCCCTTCGGACACGATCTTATCGGCGTGTACAGACAGAACATAGCGGTACTCATGCTCACCCGCGCGGTAATAGAGCTCGAACTCGGTGGGCTCGGCAGCAGACACGTCATCGAACTCAAACGCCGAACAACGGGCTATCAAAGGGCGATCACCCTCTGGCGCATCAGCGCCGGCAGACAGCAATCTAATTGGTCTGGCCACCGCCGAACGAACGTAGTCAAGAGCCTCAAGCAGATTAGACTTGCCGCCAGCGTTGGGCCCGTACACCGCAGCCACCGGAAGGAAACTCTGCCCGTCGGAACACTCGATGAGAGAACGCTCAAACTCCTTCATCGGCGTCGCCTGCATGGAAAGCTCCGCCTCGTCGCAATAGGACCGATAGTTCTTAAAGGTGAACTGGCAAAGCATGATACCCAACATTCCATTCATTGTTTTGAAAAGGTATATCAGAGTTTTTCTTTGATTATAGACTTTAAGTAGGCTAGATCAAGTGCTTGCTACACCAATGACAGCAGGCGCAAGGTACCAAACCGCCCATACTCGACCATCCCATTGCCGGAATGGCGTTTAGCTAGCACGTCACACATTACATGCATGAAAAAAGGGCGACACTCTCTAACAGAAAGCGTCACCCTTAAAGCTCCCAAAGAGCTTTTGTATTTAGGGATATACTATACACCTCAATGAAGTGAAGCTTCATACTGCACAACCTCGTTTTCAAAACGCCCAAATATGCGTTCCAATGCGAATATCAAATCAACAGCATCGTTTACAACCTTCACCGCAATGAAGAAGTCATTTAACGACAGTGGGCACACCATTACGGGCCGCTGTCGCTATGGAGCCGAGCCCTTATCCCCTCGGTGGGAAGGGGTCGTGGCCATGGAAATCCCTTGCGCGGATTCTTCCGTCGCGACGATGGACAATAGATCTTGCCGATCTACTGCATGTTCACGGAGCAAGAGGGCAAGATCGCAAACAATAGCGTCGTGATTACCGCGCGAAAAAACGATGGGTACAGGAGCACCGACGCCAGATCGGTATCTTGCGATATGACCACGTCGAGCGGCAGTTGAATCGCAAGATCAATTCTGGAGGCGACGTTCCCTGCACGAATGCTCCCGCACGGCCCCGTGCAGCCATATCAAGCATGCTGTAAAAATCGTCAAAAAAAGAGGGCCGACGCATCAACCCTCTTCAGGTGTCGCCCGAAGGCTTCCACCGCAATTGACTATATTTTAGTCGATATCCTATGTTTGTCTACGGGCCCTGCCACAAGTGAAAACTATCTTCATCTTTAGGCGCCGATTTTTAAGTTGCAGCAATATGGCCACGAAGTGCATCCATCTTGCTCCTGGCCCCAGTCTTTACTATTTTGTGACAATCTGAGGAAGACGGAGAGCCGTGCAAGTCTTCCAGCACGCTAGAGTAGTTCCGAATTAACTGATAGCACACAGTTTTGGAAACCATCATCTTTCTGAGCAGATAGACAATTAGGACGACATAGTCAGTAATAGTTGAAAAGTCTATCGAAGGAACGCCAACCTCGGATGACAGCATCTGGCAAAGCTGATTTCCCACTTTTGCCCTCTTAAACCTAACGTCATAAACGGCACTGTTATGAGCAATCGCGTTACGGAGATCCTTGAGCACAAAGATAGTACGTTCGAGAAGCCCGGGGCCGTCGTAATTGTTCGGAAGCTTTAGGTCATCGGATATGCTCTGTCTAACCGAGCCCTTTAAGCACGAATAGAAAACATCGAAGTTTCCTAGAGTCATGACCTCGAATAGCGCCCAAATAGGCAAGGGTTTATCGCTGTCATAAAAATGTCTAACAACAGGGTTCTTGGAATAATTGTACTGAATCAATCTATTGATTTCCACGCGCAGACCCAGGCGCTTTTTCATAGCAGCGCTATAGTCTTTACTTTTTCTAGGGTAATCACGGTACGCCACGAGCGTTTGAGAGAAAATATCCTCCAGCACGAACGAGTGAGAATCTTCAAGCACGGCTTCTAGCGTATAGTTCTTTAGCGCAGCTTCAATAAACATTACGCTTGGATATAAGAGCGCCTTGACCGCCATATCAAACTCATTTAAGGCAATTGCTTCATCGAAGCTCGTTAAATCCAAGCAGTTGGAAGAGTTGCCCACAAAACGGTGCCCCTTGTAGCCATGGCAATAGCCGTAATTCTTCATCTATCTTTTATGGATAGGGCCGTGTATCTCTATTTCTTTATCCCTAAGATGCTTCATGAGGCCATTGAGAGTTTTCATCATGAATCCTTAGGTGCGGAGCTGAAATTGAACATGCTCATATCCGCCGCAGCATAGCAACCAGTAGAACATGGAAAGACGGACCAATATGTTCTCCGGCCACAAAAGCGTGCCAATGGACTGTCCTTATTCATATATGAAGCAACGCCAATTCTGTCGCGTCGCATCGCAAACGCGCAATCAGGCTGCGTTCCCGGCAGACGTTTCGGCTGTTCGCCGCGCCGCCGCAATGCCGGTCGGCATCGGCGTCCATCGAGGCGTTTGCGACCAGCTCGGCGCGATATCAAAGCATCCCAGCATGTTGATGGCGTTGACGTCGAACCGGGGCATGGCGATCATGTCCGGCGTCAGGCCTGATTAAGTTTTCATGGAGTCTTCACCCTTTCCCAGAACCAGTTGTTGTGGTGATTTCAAATTCTAGGACGAAGGATGTTCGTCGCTAAACGTGTTCCAGGGCGTCACCCTTACACCAACGCTTCCGACGCGATCGCCGGGATAAGGACAAGAGCCATCGAAACCCTCCCAGGCGGCAACTCAGTCACCCACACTGAAAACGGCGATGGAGTACATATGGGGCATAGTGGGGCATGAACAGGCATAAGGAGGCGCTTCGACATATATAAACTGGAAGAGATGAACGAGCTGATCAAGAAGGCAGAGGAATATGCTAGCGCGGGCACGAGGACGGTTATATCAAATTGGGAAAGAGCCATGAAGACACCAATGTCAATCGCCTTCGAACTGCCGATCCGTAAAAACGTATCGCTACCGCGCGAAATCATTAAACTGGGAATCAAATTGATCCAAAAGCCCTAGCAAGGAAATCACCTGCTCGCGAATTTCATAACAATTTATCTCCTCGCTAATGCCGATAAAAGAAGAATGGGCACATTTTCCGCGTAATGTCCCAAATGAATCAAGAGCCTGCTCCAACAGCAAATCCAAATCGATACCGCCAACAAAAAAAGGGTCGAACATTTTAGAAATATCTTTGCCTTTGATTCCGTTGTTGCCATGTAGCACCTTTAAGTGCAGGGAAACGGCCCCCTTTGCAACGTCTTCTAAAGACCCAGCTCCTTTAAGCTCATTAGCCTTGGCCCCATAAAAAAACAAGAAAGAACTTGTGAATGAATCGTAGTGCTCTTTAGCAATGAGCTCCCGGACATGGGCGCAAAGCTCCTCTGCCAGTCCCTCTAGATAAGACTCAACTTCAGCATGAACAAGCAAAATGCAAGCACGCGCATCATCCTGCTGTTCCTCGCTATAGTCACCGATTTTATTTGGCTTCTCGGGCAGATATCGATCTCTAAGAGAAATGGTCCTTGAATGCAGACGATCAAATCTAGCGGTCAACGATTACTTTCCCATCCTTATCAAGAGCCAATTTCTTAACCGGTATTTCCAAAAGCGCAGATAGCGCATCGCTCCAGATCTCAATCCTTGCGATCAGAGACCTCTTGGTTTTAGTGGAAACAGAGCATGCCTCTATAAACCCGGGAGAGGAAAGTACTCGCCCAAGCTCAGCCGCCACATTCTTCTTGTTAGAGGCAATTGCCGCTCGTATATTTACGTCCTGCGCTACAAAACAGAGAGCGTCGAAAACCGCACGGTTAAAACGCGGCTTCTTTCCACCTTGCAAAAGTGTAAAGGGAGCCATCTTTTCACCGTAGCTCGCTTCAATCAAGCCGTAAACATCCCTATAGAGGGATATAGCTTTAACCGCATCACCAGCATACGATTGGTAAGTGAGCTCAGAGTCTAAGTCATTTAGCCATGCCGTGGTTTGATCGAGAAACTCCTTGAGGTTGCCCATGTACAAATCGGGCCTATGCACTATCCCACAATAACGCGTAAGTAATTCAATGTCGCGCATTCGGAAATCAGGGCCATCGGCTGATTCGCTAAACAGACGGGCAAATTCAAAGTCAAAGTCTGTAAAAGACGAAGCAAACCTAGTGAATGGACCAGGCATTAATGCAAATCGCAACTCTTGCGTATTCAGAGAAACGCTTCCGCTGTTCAATCGATGGAATATAGTGTATAGAACCGACTCGTTATTCCATCCGGATATCCTAACGGCTCTAATCGTAGCGTTATCGATGGCATCACGGTAAATGTCATCCATCTCACCGCGAGTGAGCCCCTTTAATTCCTCAAGTAGCTCAGGCTTTCCCAAACGGAGATCGCCATCATAAAAACGCATTATGCTCAAAAGGCGCTGTTTGCCATCAAGGACAATATATTTACCCCGCTCTTGTTTGTTCTGAGCAATCACAATTTGAGGAACTGGAATACCAAGAATTAAAGACTCAATAAAAGCGGTTTGTTTTTTCGCGTCCCAAACTTGCCTTCGCTGAAACTCTGGTGAGACATCAATATTTCCCTTTTTCATTTGACCAAATAAAGTTTCAACTGTCCAGTCAGAAGAAGAAAGGGATAAATCACGATAGTCCGAAATAGAGGAGAAAAAATCATCCTCATCTTCAATGTTAAAATTATCGTCTATAACAGCCATTACGTCCAACTTGCCAAGCCCTCCACGTCAATCAACAACGTTTATTCTAATAATCCCATTATTAAGTAATTATGATTGTATGCCCAATAAACATGAAGCTCATGGACATGTGAACCGGCGTTTGTTTCAGACTCTTAATTCTCATTTTCATTGCAACAGTCTCGGGACTCAGCGCAACATTGTTGGCGACCTCGCCGCACAGCCTGTCGGCCTCTACTTCCACATCGGCGTTCACGACCTACTCGACAAGGCGCCAGAACAGGTCGCGAACGCAGTGATGGACGCCGAGGCTGACCAGCTGTGCGGAGGCAGGGCGAACAGCCGAAACGGCTACCGCGAGAGGCCGCTCGCCACCTGCTTCGGCACGCTGACGCTGCGCATCCCGAAGCTCCGTTCCGGCAGCTTCTTCCCGGACGACGTGATCGAGCGCTACCGTAAATTCATCGCTCGCGTCGATTACGACCCCAATATTTCCTTAGGAAACACGCTCGGCAAATCGTTAACGCCCATAGCGAAAAGCACTTTTGCGCTGGCATCGTTGCTGAGCTCGTCACTCAACTTAAGTGCATCAAGCAGTATGTTTCGGCGTAACATCTTATAGTCATCCTCAGTCAGCACTAGCTCAAGATCGCTTAAAACCCCTACTAGATTGACATCGCGAGACGGAGACACCCTCGCGCAGAACAGACGCTCGTCATGCGCGCAGATGTTTCGAAAATCTTTGATGTGATCGTATGCGAGCCTTAGCCTTCGGGGGCTGATGCGCTTATCGACTTCATGCGTCTCGGAATAGAGATCGGAAAACGACTTGGCAATGGAATTTCTCATGCTTTCTGGCTGAAACTCGTAGAACTTGAATGCCTGACCAAGCATCAAATAATTCATAAGAATCCATACCGGCGTATTATCGTGATTATTCTCATAATGCCGAATATAGTCCCTTTTATAATCGCTTTTCCATTTTTGAGACCTACATAGCACCTTCTCGAAATCATCAATGAGCGTGTCGATCTTTTTTCGATAACCAGCATCGACACGGTAAGATCTTCTATCCAGGTATGCTTCCGGGCTATCTTTATGGGCCATTGCGAAACGATAAGAACAGACGGTTTTAAGAATCGCTTCCGCCTTGTTAAAGTACTCAAACATGAGCAGACGCAATGAACGGTCAAATTCGAATAAACGATATATATCAGAAAACTTCGTACCTTTTACGAATAGCTCGTGGCAAGAATCTCCGCGCTGGTCGAGAAATAAATCCTTGTAACCGTTAATAACCGGATAGTATCCCTCGCGCTCCAAAACTAAACGAGTATTGTTATCGCATTCGAGTCCACGGCTTTCAAGAATAGCAATCTGCTCATCAATAGATTTAAATGGTTTATCCATTTGGACCCCTTAAACGCGAAAACCGCCTTTCGGCGGTTCCCACGGACCAAGCCGGACGTACCGTCGCAAGGCCTCATCACAACGATTACTTTAAGGGAAAACTCGGGGTCCGTCAATCCGATATCACCAATCTGAGCGAGACCGACATACGCCAGCGCTGCGAGGTCGGCCGATAGCAACAAATAGGCACCGAAATAGGTGCAGGTCAATCAGACGCCGCAACAAAAGAGCACCGAGGTCCGCAGAGAGAAGCATCGTTAAATCATCCAGTCTCAAGCGTAATCACAAGTAAGATTTATCAACATAAAAGCTGAAGTGCCAGTTTTTAAGCCGCGTATCAGCATCCCCGCTGTCATCAACAAACTCAGAGAGCATATCCGCACCGTCAGTAATTGGGCAGCGATCGCCCTCGTATTTCATAAAAGGAAAAGCACCGTCTCTGGAACCGGCAGCAAACACAAAACCTGATGAATTGATTACCCAACAGACGTATGTATCCTTTCCGCGAGAAAGCAACAACGATCCATTGCAGCCTTTAGGCAAGAAGCAGTTAAACGCCTCATCCAAAGACGAATAGGCACCGGATTCCATCCAACTCCGATTCTCCAAGCTTGCAATTGTCCAAAGAAAGGACTTCATCTCTTCCAGATGTGTCCAGTCAAGCCATATCCCATCTTCATCAAACCCGTTACTCCCCTTACCCGATTCAAACCGTTTAACCTTAGCGTTGGCGTTAGCGGCGACCGTGTCGATCTCGCGCTTAAAAGTACCCAAGTAGCAAGCTTTTTCAGACGGGTTTAAACACTCTAGATACTCATGGGCATTCCATCCGTTGAAATGCCTGATATATCGAAAGTTTGGAAGCAACGCCATTGCAATCTTAATAAACTCCTTTGTAGGCAGGTTCTCTTCCGAAACTTTAATCCGCATGGCCATCGATTCAAGCGAGGCATAATAAGCAAGGGCAAGAACATAAGGCATGATAAATACCGGGTACCAAATTGAAAGAAATAGCGAACTTAATTCAACGCCCCAGTCCATAGAAAACCAAGTATTTGAGAGCAGAAGCGTTGCTGCAACAAAAATTATGATGCCCAAAACAGCTCTCGCGTTTTCATATAGGCGTAGATTGGATGGATCACGCTTGGATGAAAATAGAGCATAACCAATACCCAAAAACAAAATGACTAGTTGAAGAACAACCTCAACCAGAATCGGGAAACAAACCAAGTTGATATAGAAAGACGTTAGCGCGCCATAACCGACCTCGGGAACAATCAATTCATTTTTAATAGAAGTAACCGATGTGGCCTTGGACGCAATTAGCATGGAGGGAAACCCGACAAATACAACCTCAAGAATCGTGTCGAGCAAGATGCTTGTATTCCAAAACCCGCAAACAAGCGCACCATATATCAAAAGCAAGGAGTACGCTACAAGCATAAGCGCAGGAATCAGAATTTTAGGATTTAGCACAAGTTTGGCAACATCGGCAAACGATTTAACAACACTTAACAACTTACCCTTGGCCAGAAGGTAAATCGCAAAAAGACCTATCAATATTATTGACGCATATTCACGGTTATCCATTTGTCCGATGAGCATTGCAACCACCCATTGGACTCTACTGAAGATCAATAAAGCCCCTCCTTAGCCATGTTGAATCCAGACTCTGCCCCGACGAGTTCGGACGCCTCCTCGTCGACTGATGCGACGATCGCGGACACGGCCCGCGCCCCCTGCGCTATTAATTAATTGTTTAGCGGCTAGAAATTATATAGCGGGGCGCGGGCCGTGCTCCGCTATGCGGTTGTTAATTTGCGAATGAAATTACGCGTCACGTTGTCCTTACCGTCTTCCTTATCCATCTAATTAAATCCGTCGTTGCATTTTGATGTTCAAATTTAATACGCGAGACTTCGTTTTCGCCATATTCTCTGGATGAAGAATGTTCTTCTGGGAATAGCGCTTCGATCAAATCGTCCGCATATTTAGCAACTTCTTCATAGGGAGTATCATCCAAATCGAATCCGTTAAAAACATTATCAAATTCATTAATTGCCTGATCGCAAGTATCGACAAGGAAAGTGAAGAATTGATCCGCAGTCCTTGCCGCAAGCACGTCCGCATAGTTGCTTACAAAAGCATCAGCAGCGCACACAATGTCACCATCTCGCAACATTGCAGGATACTCTACCTGAGAAATAACCTCGATATTCAGCAAAGACAGCAATTGAACAAGCCCGCGATATTTCGAAAGGAGCTTTTTATATTCCGCACGCCCTTGATCGCCAATAAGATGAGTCGGAACATCCAGGGGATCCGAATATCTCAGCAAAATCTGCCCAAAGCCCAAACAACGCCTTGTTGTCTCACAGAGCCAAAAGGGCTTTATATACTCAATGAACTCAGGCCATGAAAGCAATTTAATATTGCTATATCGCGCAGCATTAATAGCTCCCTCTTGAAATCCAAATCGCGAAATCAACAACCCAAGAGAAGCGCCACTATCACCAACTACCCGACTAAATGCAAACACCTTTTCCTGAGGAACAGCTGTGTTCCAATATTTACATTCGCATATAATTGGCCCATACAGGCTCTTTTTGGGCTGAGCATAAACGTCAACGGTTACAGCTCCTCGCGCCAAGTTAATAGTTTTCTGAATCTCAGCATCCATTCCAGAAGCTGACAGAATCTGCGCAACGGACTTCTCCATCTCCTTCCAGTTTTCCGGAGGATCGGAAACAGGAAATCCTTGAAAGACCATATGCAACAACCTTCAATCAACGTCAACGCGATGAAACAACATATTAAGGATAAGAGAACTTAAGAAATAATAGTCATCGGGTTTTACAGGGGCCCACACTGGCCCTAGTGCCCACGCGTAATAGCAATCATGTCCAAAAAAGCCTACCAACGTGGATATTGAATAATCGGGTCGCAACGATAAGCACCGAACTCATGAGGAGTTCCCCGTCTCATTCAGACAGTCCGTCTTACTCAATGAAAAGAAAAACGGGGACACACCCAGAGGATGCGTCCCCGATAAGAAGACAACCAGCCTTCTTTGTATTGTGAGCGTATAGTATAGTTATGTACACGTCCCCATAAAAGAACTTTTTTCTAATTCACAAACCAGCCATTAATCAAGCCGCTGATAAATGCGAAACCGGTTCTTATCTGATCATTACGAAGATAGTAGCTCTCATTGCGGTACATTCTTTCAACTAGCCTGCGCAGCTGTTTTCCTTTATTAGCCCTTACCCCGGTTGAAGCCATAGTGCTGTGAAGGTACAACGTAGTCGCAATATGCTGTAGACGTTCGTTTGATAGCTTAGCCTTAACATTCACATCTTGGAGCTTAAGTCCCGTCACAGCATTTCTTACGTCATACGAAACGTTATACCTGGGCTTGCCCGACTTCAGATCATTAATAATGCAGTTGTTGTGCGCGCAGGCATTCCTAAGGCCCTTCACAGCCTGCTGTTCATAGGCGCGTGTTCTAAATTCCACATCATGAAGATAGTGAGAAACCGCGAACCAAAAATCGATAAAGGTTCCGAAGGTAATTAATTCTGTAAAAACCCAGACCGGATAGCCAGTTTCCCTATAGGCTGAAATAAGACCATTGATATAGCAGCTGTTTAACCTTGAATCAATCTCACGTGTCACGCTTCCGCCAGACATGCAATCATTTTGCGAACCCTTCTTGCTTCTGAGGTAGTACTCCACAATCTCATAAGGATCAACTGAGTCGCGCCCAAGCCTCTCAAACAGCTCGACTTTTGCAAAGTGCTCAATATCGATTGTCATGGGCAGTAAGACTTGCCGCAATTCATAGTCGATAACAGACAGATCCTGGAGCATGGCAAAATCGAGACCAATATACTTGCCATCATTTACTCCACCAACAACCTTATCAAAACCGCACCGATACGAGCGGAGCCTAAAATAATTATTGTTATGTTTTAAATAACTTAGAGCTTCTTGTCTGTTCATCAATTTGAACGCTACGCCTTTACGTTCCAAATGCTCAATCTGTTGTTCAGGAGTAAGCCATGGCTTATCGTGCATAACGCCCCCAACGGTCATTCTTTATTAAAGAACAGAATATCAAACAACTGGCAGTAAAAATTTGTAAGGCAAATGCCCCGTTAGGTTAAAGACCAGCTGCGTTATTAGGCAATCAATAACATATCGGAACGCTAATGGAAGTTATCTGGTCAACAATGGGCCACTACCTCATAGCACCGTAATTGCCTCCAAACGCTCGCGGTCTCTTGAAATGAGACAGTCCCACGCATCGTTACCATTAACGAGCGCATCGTTGAGCGTATCCACCATGAAGCTATTGATCGAGGAGATTCTTACCAAGCGTTCGCTATCTGATTTACGCTTAAAAACCGCGCCATAGCGAGGGCTTAACGGAAAGTAAATGCTATAGGGATCGGCATCTTTCAGATCCGCCCACTCGGCAAAAACGGGATACGAAGAGGTTATAAATTCTGACCCATCAGGTGCCACGCAAAAACAGCAATCCATCCCACGCATCAAAGAAACAAGCGAAAGCAGCGGCGTGTCATCGGTTAAGTTAAAAAGAACAATACCTTGCAAAACGAACTCAACAAGCGAATTGAATTCGCCCTCAAATCCTTCCGCTTTGAGCGCAGTCCGATCCTCCTCAGTGAGGAAGCCGGACGCCTTTAATTGATTGGCAAAGTCATCCGCACTGCCCCTCTCAGCATTTAGATAGACGGGGTTTCTCACAATCAGCATCGAAATTAAGCAAATCAAATGATCCAGAATCTCACACGTAACATCTCGGTTCGGAAACTTTCGGACATCCAAGCAACCAAGCAGTGACTCGTACTTCGACGCTAATATTTTTTCGTTCTTACCGAGCGTGTGTTCTGCTGCACCTTTTTTAACAAATGCGTCTTCAGCTTTTGGAACCCGTCTCCTGACCTCGTACAGGTACCTCTCGGCGCAGACACCGTCGGTCCTGGTTTTAAAGACAGATCCAACCCCATTCGTACCGCGCCTCACAGCATAAAGAAAACCATCATCATCGGTAAACGACCTAAGATAAAACTGCGGAACATAGTGTTGCTTCTTAACGTCAGACATGTCATCACTTCCGAGATAATCGATACCCAAGAACGCATGCATCCATCATCCTTGAAACCTTACGAACCCCAATTAGACAATAGCCCAAATCCTAAATGTGACCTCACCCCTTCAGAGAGAAGAAACCATGAAACAAGATGAAATTAAAAAGACCCTCATTGACAACGTTGGCGAATATGCCGGCAGCGCCGCAGGCGCAGTTGCCGGAGGACTCATAGGCGCAGCAATTGGTGGTCCAGAAGGAGCGGCTGCGGGAAGCGTCGCGGCAACAGCCATAGAGCACATGTTTCAAAACATGGGAAGCGAGATAAAGAAACGTACCCTCGCGCCATTGGAAGAGCAAAGGGTTGGAACCGTATACGCCAAGGCGAAGGAGCTCATTGAGGAAAAGATCGCCCAGGGAAAGACCCCCCGAAACGATAATTTCTTCGTTAAAGACAGTAACAGCCGACCGGCAAGCGAGGAGCTCCTTGAGGGCACATTGTTGGCCGCACAAAGAGAGCACGAGGAGAAAAAGACAGTTTACCTTGCAAGACTGTATGCAAATATTCTCTTTCATCCAGAGATCAGCAGGCCGACTGCAAACCACCTCATCAAACTCGCCGAACAGCTTACCTACCGACAGATTGCCATCTTGAACAATATTGCTGCTATGCAATTCGCAAGAACGCTGAACCCTCCGATAAATCCGTTGAAGAAAAGCGCATACGAATCAGTTTCCGGCACAGAAAATGTAGCAATCGCAGCTGAGATATTTGACCTGTATCGCATGAGCATCCTCGGCTCTTCGCAAGTAATCTTGGATGCTGGCGGTATTAACCCCAGCACCTTAACCGTTGTTGGCTACGGGGCGCATCTTTATAACTTAATGGACCTCGGCAGTATGGAACCCGACCCCGAACTAATTGAGATTCAGGCAAGCATCATGCTGTTTTTGATTGGTGCAAAACAGCGACATTAAAGCGAAGGCAGATCGCACAAAAACCTAGAGCAATTGCGGGACATCGGCAAGCCAAGCGTACATTCCAGAGACACGGACAAGACAGCCACGAACGCCACGCCAATCCAACACGAAGGCTCCGTGAGCCCCCGCTTCGACAGCAAGCATCCCGGGCACACGAAGCGGTCCGAGCCGTCATCGCCCAAATGAGAACACACTATGCCTAACGACGACATCCCCTACCTTCTGAAGTTCGCACCCAAAGAGGCGCGCATCGAAAACCCGATGGACGGGCGACTCTATATAAACGCGGCCGGCCGCCACCATAATCTACCCAACGAGCAGAGCGATCTATTGGAAGCGTCTTTATCGTATGGGATAGACATCTAGGCCAACTGGCTCATGCCGATCTATTGCATGTCCATGCTGTGAAAGGGGTGACAACGTTGACAACACCATCATGATTACCGGGTGATTGATCGATGGGTTCAGGTGCGCCGACGGCTGGACCGGCATCGCGCGGTACGACCGCTTCGAGCAGATGCTAAATGGGACGCGCTTTTTATTAATGCTGTTTTCGCCCACAAAGCCGTCTCCCATAGCACCCCCTCCCCCAACATTCCCCAGAAAGTTCGCTGATGTTGACTGGGGTTCCCGTAAAATAAACCCCAACAAAATATGTGCGGAGTGCTGGCCTGGAGCCGCCTTCGGACCCTATTGGCTGCTCACCGAGAGGCTCCGCTATGAAACGACCCCTTTACTACCTGCTCTGCGCGATCGCGTGCACGTCCATGGTCGGCGCGACGATGCCCATGGCAGCCATTGCGGAGGCGATTCAGCCTCAAGAAACCGCCGAGCAGCAAGCGCAAGCCGACGCCACGAGCAGCGACACAGGCAAGGCCGAAGACGGCACCAACACAAATACGACAGCAGATACCGCAGAGGACAGCACCGCAACATCCACCGACACCAGCACAGCCAACACGGAAAGCGCTGACGGCACCCCCACCACGCCCGGCACCGCCGCCGCAACCGCAACCGGCACCCCCGCCCCATCCCTTAGCGCCCAAGCCAACCCCGCGCCCGCCGCAATCTCCGCCACGTCACAAACCGGCTACGCCCACTCCGCCACCGCAAGCCAAAACGGCGTCACCTTCACTGTCTCGTGGAACGACGCCCCCGCGGGCGCCGCGACAACCTTCCACGTAACCCAGACCAACGGCTCGTCCCAGGCCAAGGCGCGCATGGACGTGCCCACCTACTGGGACGGCGGCAGCCAGGAGAGCGTCTGCGACCCGTCGCGCCCGGCATGGGCCAGCTACTACAGCCTGGGCGCCGCGGGCCACGACTTCACCTTTGACTTCACGGCATCGGGCACGTACCGCATCCACTTCTACTTTATGGACAACGACAGAAACGACCCCCAAAACGACAAGGGGATCTACTACCTGCGCACCACGGCGGAGGTGACCGTAAACGACACTGCCCGCCCAAGCGTCACGCAGATCGTCAACAATGCCGTAGCCCAGTGCCGCCAGGAAACCTCCGGCTCGGAATACGACATGGCTCTGTGGCTCCACGACTGGACGCTCGACCAGCTGGAGTACGACCACAGCCTCAACTGGTGCTCAGCAGAAAGCGGCCTCACGCGCCACCAGGGCATCTGCGAGAGCTATCAGCGCATCTACTCCAAGCTCCTTGACGCCGCGGGCATCGCCAACGGCCGCATCACCGGCAACGGCCACACCTGGAACGCTGTAAAAATCGACGGCAAATGGTGCCAGATGGACCTAACCTGGGACGACACCAGCGACAACTGGTACAGAGACCCGGAGCAACGCCTTACCGTTGCGCGTGCGGTCTACTCCGGCTCCCCCGTGCTTCTGCTCGATAAATGTACAGCGGCCCTCGACCCCAAGACCAAGCGAGAAATGCTGGATCGCATGCGAAATCTCGGCCGTACCGTCATCATCGTCACGCATCGTACTGCTGCGATTTCACGGAGGTGAAGGACAGCCTTGTGCTGAAGTCACTAACAACCGCATAGGAGGCCACAGAGACAGATAGTTAGTTGATAGAAAGGCCAGACACAATGTTCAGGCCGAAGCCAGCTGAGACAATGGGCGCAGACACGACACAGCCTAGACCGTCTTCAACGCGCACACCATAAAGGACTAGTACCCGAGGCTTGGTGGCGAAGATTAAACGGATTCGGCCATAGACGGGATTGCAGGCAGGTACCGTCAAGATTCTTTCGCAAATTGATCGAGGCGGCCTCGGCCCCGCCTTGC
>UQNC01000006.1 GCA_900542175.1 uncultured Collinsella sp.
AGGCCCTCGCGGCCTAGTCGCTATTTAGGGCGTCCAAGATTTGGGACGCAGTTCAATACGGTCCGGGCCTTCTTCGAGCTAGAGGTTATGTCTCAGGCAGTTGGCTTAGCCAAAGTAGCGCTTGAGCAGACCGGCGAAAGCCTTGCCGTGGCGAGCCTCGTCGCGAGCCATCTCGTGCACGGTGTCGTGGATGGCATCGAGGCCAGCGGCCTTGGCGCGCTTGGCAAGATCGGTCTTGCCGGCGGTGGCGCCATTCTCGGCCTCAACGCGCATCTCGAGGTTCTTCTTGGTGGAGTCGGTCACGACCTCGCCCAAGAGCTCGGCGAACTTGGCGGCGTGCTCGGCCTCCTCGTGGGCAGCCTTCTCCCAGTACAGGCCGATCTCGGGATAGCCCTCGCGATGGGCGACGCGAGCCATGGCCAGGTACATGCCGACCTCAGAGCACTCGCCCTCAAAGTTGGCGCGCAGATCGGCAACGATGTCCTCGGAGACGCCCTCCATCTTGGCGACGCCCACGACGTGCTCGGCAGCCCACTCGAGCTGGCCCTCCTCCTGCTTCAGGAAGCGAGAGCCGGGAACGCCGCACTGGGGGCACTTGAAATCCTCGGGCAGCTGGTCGCCGTCGAACTCTTCCACATAACCGCAAACGGGGCAAACAAACTTCATGATTCGATCCTTTCGATCGATGGCGATGGTGCGCTCGTCCGGTCCCGTAAGGGCCCTCTCCGGACGTGCGTCTTGACGAGTTCTATTATCCATAAATGAGACCGAATGTGAAGCCTATTAGGAATGATTTTTAATAAAACAATTTAAGCATGTGTAGATGTTGATTGATTAACGATTGCTAGACCTCGTGCGACCTCCGATGAGTACAATCGGTCGAGCAAATGTTGACCAATCAACAAATGAAGGAGCTTCCTTTATGCATCTAGCCCGCCGCGCCTGGTGCCGAACGTATCAAACGGTTTTTCGCATTGCATTGCCGGTGCTGCCCTATACCGAGCCACGCATTTTAGAGCACGCTGAGGAAGTGCCCGCAGTGCTTCAAAAGCGTTCAATACAGCATGTTCTTATCGTGACAGATCCCGGCATTGCCCGTCTGGGGCTCACGGCACCGCTCGAGACAGCGCTCGCGTCCAAGGGAATTAGCGCTGCGGTCTATGCCGAAACACGTGCGAACCCCACGGTCTCAAACGTGGAGGAAGCGGCATCTCTGTATCGAGAGAGCGCCTGCCAGGCCATTATCGGCTTTGGCGGCGGTTCGGCCATGGACTGCGCCAAGGGCGTGGGCGCGCGCATCGCGCAGCCAAAGAAGCCCATCAACAAGATGCGCGGCCTGTTGCGTATCCATCGTCGCCTGCCGCTGCTCATCGCCGTTCCCACCACGGCGGGCACGGGAAGCGAGGTCACGCTTGCAGCGGTAATTACCGACGACGAGACGCACTACAAGTATCCCATTAACGACTTTGTGCTGATCCCGCGCTTTGCGGTGCACGACCCCGAGTTTACGCGCGGCCTGCCCGCCTCCATTACGGGGCAAACGGGCATGGACGCCCTGACACATGCCGTCGAGGCCTTTATCGGGCGCAGCACCACGCCCTATACGCGCAAGATGGCGCGCCAGGCGGTGCAGCTCATCCACGACAATTTGCTCGAGGCCTATGAGTGCGGTGGCAACATGCGTGCGCGCCGCAATATGCTTTCGGCGGCGTATAAAGCGGGCGTTGCCTTTACGCGCTCTTATGTTGGATACGTCCATGCCATCGCGCACAGCCTGGGCGGGCGTTACGGGATTCCCCACGGCTTGGCCAACGCCATCATCCTGCCGCACATGCTTCGCGCCTATGGCGAAGCTGCTGCTCCCAAGCTCGCCGATCTCGCCCGCATGGCCGGCATTGCGCCGGCTAATGCGCTGGACAACGTGGCTGCTGAGGCCTTTATCGATTGGGTCGACCGCATGAACGCCGCCTTGGGCATACCCAAATATGTGACGGGCATTCGCCGCTCCGATATTCCACAAATGGCGGCCCATGCCGATGCCGAGGCCAATCCGCTATACCCCGTTCCGCTTCTAATGGACCGTTTGGAGCTCGAGCGTATGTACGAGGTCGTCGCGGGTGGTATGTTTGAGGGCGAGAATTAGGAGGGTCCATGAACACCGAGGAAATTGCGCGCATCGTCGGCGATCAGCGCGCCTACTTTAAGACACACGCCACGTTTGATGTCGATGCTCGACGTCGTGCGCTCGTGAGTTTATGCGATGCGGTGCGGGCCCACGAGGCCGATATTGCCCATGCGCTCAAGACCGATTTGGGTAAGTCACATGACGAGGCGTATATGTGCGAGATCGGCACCTCGCTTTCCGAGATTCGACATCAGATTGCGCATGTGGCCCGATGGAGCCGTGCCCACTTTCGCCCGTGCGACCTCGCCAATGCTATTAGTGTGTGCAAGACGCAGTCCGTGCCCTATGGCGTCACACTCATCATGGCTCCGTGGAACTACCCGTTTTTGCTGACACTCGAGCCGCTCGCTGGCGCTCTTGCCGCGGGCAACACCGTGGTCATCAAGCCGAGTGCCTATGCTCCGGCATCGAGCGCAGTGCTCAAGCAAATCTGCGAAGAAGCGTTTGATTCGCGCCTGGTGGCAGTTGTCGAGGGCGGGCGCGCCGAGAACGAAGCGCTGCTCGATGAGTGCTGGGACAAGATCTTCTTTACCGGTAGCGTTCCGGTCGGCAAGCTCGTCATGGAGCGCGCAAGTAAAAACCTTACGCCTGTGACGCTTGAACTGGGCGGAAAGAGTCCCTGCATCGTGGATGCGACGGCAAACTTGAAGGTCGCGGCACGCCGTATCGCCTTTGGTAAATGGCTCAACGTGGGGCAGACTTGCGTGGCGCCCGACTACCTGCTGGTCGACACGCGCGTGCACGACGAGCTGCTGGGTCTCATCAAGGAAGAGGCCCGCCGTATGTTTGGCGAGCATCCGCTCGATAACGAGGATTACGGGCATATCGTCAACGCCAAGCATTTTGCGCGCGTGCGCGGGCTGATCGATCCCGATAAGGTCGTGCTTGGAGGCACGGCGCGCGAGTCGTCGCTCAAGATTGAACCGACGATCCTAGACGGCGTGACCCCCGATGACGCCGTGATGCAGGAGGAGATCTTCGGTCCCATCTTGCCGGTGCTGACGTTTGAGAGCCTAGACGAGGCCGAGGCGTTCATCACGAATCGCCCGACGCCGCTGGCCCTGTATATCTTTAGTCGGGATCGCGCGGTTCAGCAGCGCTTTGTGCGCTACGTGCCCTTTGGCGGCGGCTGCGTTAACGACACCATCATGCACCTGGCCACGAGCCATATGGGCTTTGGCGGCATGGGGGCGAGCGGTATGGGACAGTACCATGGACGCGAGAGTTTCGATACGTTTAGCCACAAGAAGAGCATCGTGAACAAGGCAACGTGGCTGGACGTGCCGTTCCGCTATGCCCCTTACGCAAGCTGGAAGCACAAGTTCGTGCGCATGTTTGTGCATTAGAATCAGATGACATAGGGATAAACAAAGTGGCCGCCCCCGCGTAAGCGAAGACGGCCATTTCTCACGATGAAAACGTGTATCGGAGTTGGCAAGACCCGCTGCCACGGGTGCCATCCGTGTTCCTATCTTATCTGCAAGCGTTCCGTTGCGCAAGCGTTGCGGCAAACGATTGAAAGACGCAGACAGGATGAATTTGTGTCCGCACGGGCCCGTAGACTTCTCAACTACGTTGTGGATGCTCGCTAATCGGTAATGGAGGCGCACGTGTTTGATGACGATGACCTGTTCGATCTGACAGACGATCCGTTTGAGTGGGATATGCTACTCGATGACGATGAGTTGGAGCAGGACCGTAAGAAGCGGCAGGGCAAGAAGACGCGGGATGACGCTTCGAAAAAGCAGGACAAGCGTCGCCGAGGTCTGTTCGGCGGGCTCTTTGGGTGACTGTCTCATCGCCGCGTCTGTATACTAAACAGGTCTTATACGCGTTGCGAAATGAGGACAGAGACGATGATGTGGTTTACCGCCGACCTGCACCTGGGCGATACGAATATCTTGCACGACATGGATCGACCGTTTGATTCGGTCGAGGAGATGAACCGCAAGGTCATCGATGCCATCAATGAGTGCGTGGCTGTGGACGACCGCCTCTATATCTTGGGAGACTTTACCTATCGTTTGCCCCTGGCGGAGGCGGTGCGCCTGCGCGAGCGCATCGAATGTCAGAACGTAACGCTCCTCCGCGGTAACCATGACGGCGACTGGGAAGATCCAGACGCGCCGCACATTTGGGATGAGGTGCGCGATTATCTGGAGGTCGCCCCCGGTTACGCGAAGGGCCATCGCCTGGTAATGAGCCATTACCCCATGCTCAGCTGGAACGGCAAGGCGCGTGGCGCCATCATGTTGCACGGGCATATCCACAGCAGGGGAGACCGCACCAACGCGCGCAACCGCGATCGCGAGCGCCCCATCTTTCGCTATGATGTCGGCCTCGATGCCAACGAGTACAAGCCCGTAAGCCGTGACCAAATCCTAGGCTTCTTTGGACTGTAGCTGTAAGTGCAGGTAGAATGAACGCGCCGCGCGGATGGTCTGTGCGGCGCGTTTCAGTAGGAGCGATGAATCCATGAGGGCTATCCAGCGCATTAACCACAACGCTGCCATCTGCGAAGATGGCGCGGGGCGTCAGCTTATCGCGCTGGGCCGCGGTATCGGCTTTGGCGATATGCCGCATGAGGTCGACCTGGATGTCATCACGCGTACCTTTTACGGCATCGATTCAAAGTACCTGGCGTTTATCGATGAGGTCGACCCCGAGGTGCTGGAGTTTTCTGCTCAGCTGGCCGATATCGCGACCGGACAGCTTTCGTACGAATTGAGTCCTAACCTTCCCATTACATTGGCAGACCATATTCAGTTTGCCATTAAGCGCGCCCGCGAACACATGGTGGTGTCGTTGCCGCTTGAGCGCGATCTGGAGCAGCTGCATCCCATCGAATACCGCTTGGGCGAGCTGGCTGTTCGCGGCATCCAGAAGAGCTTTCATGTGCGCATGCCCCGAAGCGAGGCCGCGGGCATTGCCATGTCGATTGTCAACGCATCGGTTAAGCCGAGCGAGCGGCGCGTGCTTGCCGAGCAGCACGAGGAGCGACTGCTCGATATGACGGTCGCGATTATTCAAGAAGAGTTGGGTGTGACGGTCGATCGCTTGTCGTTCGCCTTTGCCCGCTTTGCCACTCATGTGCGCTATCTGCTCGACCGCGTGGCAAAGAAAGAGCCGATCGATACCGAGAACTCCGGTCTTTACGACGTGCTCGTGGAGCAGTATCCGGCGGCATCGCGTTGCGCTCACCGTGTCGACGATCTGATTCAAGAGACCTTTGGCGAGCCATTGGCCCAAGAGGAGCTCGTCTATCTGATCATGCATGTGAATCGCGTGGCTTCTGTCCACTCGGATAAATAGGCTCTCTGGTATTTCCTTTCCGTCATGGCGACCGTTCGCGGGTCGTTTGCTACCGTTCGTCGGTAATCTGAGCCGCAACGAACGCATCTGCCGCATATACTCGCCGTGTGTTGGGTGTTACTCACGGCGCAGCTCCGAGAGGCACTACCGATTCTGCCGAGACCATAATTGGGTCTCTGTCGGTTGTGCGCGGGGCTTTTTTCATGTCGATCCACCCGGGAATCACATGCAAATCAATCTCTTGCCAACTGGTATCGCGCGCTGCGCAGGCGCGAGCGGAATCGTGCGTCTTGGTGCCGTGAAGTCCCACGGCCTTTAGTTGGAAGAGAAGGGATTCGACATGACTGTCGATAACAAGAAGATTGCCGAGGACGTGCTCGCTGCCGTCGGCGGCGCCTCCAATGTGACGAACGCGACGCACTGCATGACCCGCTTGCGTCTGAACCTCAAAGATCAGTCCATTCCCAATGATAATGAAGTTAAGAAGATCAAGGGTGTGTTGGGCGCACAGTGGTCTGGCGGCCAGTATCAGGTCATCATTGGCCAGAACGTGCCGAAGGTCTATGACGCCGCCATTGCGCTGGGCGTCAAGGGCGAAGGCTCCATTGACGAGAACCTCGATGACGGCACCAAGGAGCCACTGACGGTCAAGACTGCGGGCAAGAAGGCCCTTAACTACCTGTCCAAGACAATGTGCATGACGATCCCCATTATCATGGGCGCCGCCATGTTCCGCACACTTGCCGTACTTTGCGGCGACGGCATGCTCGGTATCTGGTCTGCAGATTCTGACATCTACAACTTCTTCTACAACTGGATTTACAACGCCGGCTATTATTTCCTCCCTGTCTATCTGGGTTGGGCTGCCGCAAAGCAGCTCGGCTGCAGCCAGCCGCTCGGCATGATGCTCGGCGGCGTGCTCATTGCCCCCGAGTTCATGACGTTGGTCAACGCCGCTGCGGATTCTGGTGCTACGACCACGATGGTTTACGGCGTGCTCCCGGCTCAGCTGAACAACTATTCCTGCACCGTTCTCCCCATGGTTCTGTCCATGCCGGTACTCATGGTCGTTGAGAAGTTCATGAAGAAGATCATTCCCGACATGCTCTCTACGGTGTTTGTGCCCGTGTGTACTCTGGCCGTCATGATTCCCGTTTCGCTGTGCGCGCTGGCTCCGATTGGCTCTATCTTGGGCAACGCGGTTGGTAACTTTATGTTCGGCCTCGGCAACACCGGCGGTATCGTCACGGTCATCTCCCTCGTTGCCATTGCCGCGCTTTGGGAGTTCCTGGTTATGACCGGTATGCACCAGGTCCTGCTTACCCTTGGCATTGTGCAGCTGCTCACCATGGGCTCTGACTCCTGCGTCATGGTCGCGGGCGCTATCGCTCAGTTCGCTACGTGGGGCATGGCCTTCGGCGCCTTCCTGCGCCTTAAGGAGACTGACGAAAAGGGTGCCATGCTTGGTTTCTCGCTCTCCGGCATTGTCGGCGGCGTGACGGAGCCCGCGCTGTATGGCTGCGGCTTTAAGTACACCCGCTGCTTGGGTGCCATGGTTGCCGGCGGCGCTATCGGCGGCCTGATCGCGGCTCTTACCAATGTGACGACGTATGTTTTGGGCGCGACGAATATTCTGGGTATCACCGGATATGTTGCCGGCGGAACTGCCAATCTCGTATGGGGGTGCATTGCATCGGGTGCCGCGTTTGTTTCCGCCGCCGCCATCGCTTATCTCTTTGGTTTCACCAAAGAGCAGCTCGATGAGGACGCTGCCGCCGCCAAGGCCTAAAGCGTCTGTTCGGTAAGATAATTGCCTGGGGCACTTGGTTGCACTTCAAGTGCCCCTTTCCATAGATGGGGGTCAATATGAAGCAATTGCTCATTCGTGCCGATGATATTGGTTATTCGTATGCCGTTGACTTGGGGATTGCCCGCAGTATCAATGAGGGCCTGGTGCGCTCGGCGGGCCTGATGCCCAATATGCCCGAAGCTGAGCGCGGCTGGTCGCTCGTGGCGGATGCCGGCATTGCGGTGGGCCAGCATACCAACGTATGCCTGGGCAAGCCGTGTGCCGACCCGGCGCTCATTCCGAGCATGCTCAACGAGAACGGTGAGTTCCATAGCAGCCGTACCTTCCGCGAGCACTTTAAGCGCGGCGAGGAGTTGATAGACTTCGACGAGGCCTGCATCGAGATTCGCGCGCAGCATGACCGCTTTGTCGAGATCGTGGGCCGCGAACCCGATTATTTTGAGGCCCATGCCGTCATGAGCAAAAACCTTAACCGCGCGATCTCGACGGTTGCCCAAGAGCTGGGCCTTAAGGAGCAAAAGGCGAGCTTCGACCCCACGGCGGTGGTGCATTGCGGAGATACCGACCTGCGGATGGTGATGCACTCGATGGAGCCGGGCTACGAACCCAAGGACTCGATTATGCAGGCGGTTCGAGAGATGGAGGACGGCGAGACGGTCGTCTTTGTGTGCCATCCGGGCTATCTCGATCGTTTTATCCTCGAGAGCAGCTCGCTTACGACCGATCGTGCCAAGGAAGTTGATGCACTCATCGACCCCGAGCTTTGCGCTTGGCTTGAGTCTCAACCCAATCTTCGCCTGATCGACTACCGCGACCTGTAAGGATCCAAGCCACCACAAAGGGGACAGTCACCTTTGTGGTGGTTCTGGCGCCGTTGCCATTATGGCGGCGGCGCCTTTTTTTGTCCGTGCGGCGCGGTAGAGTGTATGCGGTTGAAGTTTGCGTCCATCGAGGAGCTGCCATGAACGAGATTAAGTGCCCGCATTGCGGCGAAGTATTTAAGGTCGATGCGTCCGGCTATGCGGATATCGTCAAGCAAGTGCGCGATGCCGAGTTCTCGCACGACCTGGCAGAGCGTGTGAAGGCAGTCCAGCGCGAGGGCGAGCAGGCGCTGGAGCTTGAGCGTTCGCGTTCGACGGCCGCTTTGCAAAAGGCGGAGTCTCAGCGTAACGCTCAGCTTGTCGAGCAAAAGAACGCTGCAGCTCAACAGTTGGCACAAGAGGTCGCCAAGCGCGATGCCGAGCTTGCCGAGCTGCGCGCCAAGCTCGAGGGCGCTGCCGCGGAGCGCGAGAGCGCAAGCCAGCGCGCGGCGGTCGAGGCCCGCGCCGACGCTCAAAAGGAGAATGCTGAGCTCCAACGCGAAGTCGATAACTTGCGTGCGCAGCTAGAGCGCAAGGATGACGAAGCAAAGCTTGCCGAGTCAGCGGCGCGCAACGCTGCCCAAAACGATGTGGCTGTGCGTGATGCCCAGATTGCCGAGCTGCAGGCCAAGCTTGCCGCAGCGGACAAGGCCCAGGAGATGGCGCTTGCCGCTGCCGCGGCTGAGTCACAGCGCGAGCTCGATGCCGCTCGCAGCGAGGCCGAGCGCACGCTTGCCGACTATCAGGCTAAGGTGCAGGAGAAGTTTTCCGCCGCAAAGGCTCAGTCTGAGCAGGAGGCCGAGGGGCTGCGCGCCCAGCTGCGCGAGCAGGAACTGAGGGCAAAAATGAATCTGTCGGAGGCGGTTGCCGCGGCGGAGCGAGAGCGCGACGAGGCGCGTGCCAAACTGACGAGCGAGCTTGCGGTGCGCGATTCGCGCGAGGAGCAGGCCAAGGCGGCACACGAACTCGAGCTTGCGCAGACCAAACGGGCGAACGATGAGCTGATTCGCTACAAGGATGAAGAGATCGAGCGCCTTAAGGACATGAAAGTCCGCCTGTCCACCAAGATGGTGGGCGAGTCGCTCGAGCAGCACTGCGAGACCGAGTTTAACCGTCTGCGCATGACGGCGTTTCCTAACGCGTACTTCGAGAAAGATAACGATGCGTCCGAGGGCACCAAGGGCGACTTTATCTTCCGCGAGTGCGATGCGAGCGGCAACGAGATCGTTTCGATCATGTTCGAGATGAAAAACGAGAACGACGAGACCGCGACCAAGCATAAAAACGAGGACTTCTTTAAGAAGCTCGATCACGATCGTCGCCAGAAAGGCTGTGAGTACGCGGTGCTCTGCACGCTGCTCGAGCCCGAGAGCGAGCTCTATAACGCGGGGATCGTGGACGTGAGCTATCGCTACGAGAAGATGTACGTGATCCGCCCGCAGTTCTTCATTCCCATGATCACACTGCTGCGCAACGCCGCCATGGGTTCGCTTCGCTATAAGCAGGAGTTGGCGGAGTACAAGCAGCAGAATATCGATGTTACGAACTTCGAAGCCAAGATGGAAAAGTTTAAGGATGGCTTCTCGCGTAACTACAACCTGGCGAGTAAGCAATTCGAGTCGGCGATCAAGGAAATCGATGCCGCCATCAAGCAGCTCGAGAAGACCAAGGACGACCTGCGCCGCAGCACCGAGAACCTGCGCCTGGCCCACAACAAAGCTGATGAGCTTACCATTCGCAAGCTCACATGGGGCAACAAAACCATGAAGGCCGCGTTTGACGAGGCGCGCGAGGCCGCGCCAGAGACAAACGATGATCCGGCCGAGGCAGATTCGTATGAGGTCGAGGATGCCGAGTAGGGCATAGCAGATCGTGTAAAAGCGGGGCCGCCGGCGATGTTGCCAGCGGCCCCGCTTCGTTTCGCTTCAATATGTTCGGCTAGTCCTCGAGCAAGTCCTCGATAAAGCCGACGCGGTAGTTTTTGAAGACGACCTCGCCGCCGTCTTGCGTGGCGTCCAGATCGACATCGCCCATGATGCCAAAGTCGTGGTCGCCGTCCTCGTCGGCAAAGACCTGGTGCACATGCCATAGGTGGTCGGCCTTCTCGTCGCTCTCGTCGATCGAGAACATAGCAGAGGAGCGCGCGTCGCCGTTGGTAAGAATCTCCTCGTGCTGCTCATGATAGGCATCGAGCGCTTTTTGCCAACGGATTTCGCTCATGCCCCAGTCGTCGTCGAGGTCACCTAGGTCGCGCACGTGCCCGCGGGCGGCAAGGGTCACGCGGCGGAAGAGTGCGTTGCGCACCAGCAGCGTGCAGCCACGGCGGTCCGCCACGACCTCGTCGATGCCCTGCGGCGGCGCGGCGTCGAGTGCGGCCGGGTTGCCGGCGTTCTCCCACTCGTCCACTAGGCTCGAGTCCACCGAGCGCACCACAAAGCCCAGCCACGAGATAATGTCGCGCAGACGCTCGTCGCGCTTCTCGATGGGCACGGTGCGATCGAGCGAACGGTAAGCCTCTGCCAGGTAGCGCAGCAAAATGCCTTCGGAGCGGGCAATGCCCAGCTTTTGAATGTAGCCCTTAAAATCGCTTGCGCTTTCCAGCATATCGCGCAGGACGCTCTTGGGAGAGAGCTGGTAGTCGTTTGCCCAGGGTACTTCCTGGCGGTACTTGTCAAAGGCGGCGTCGAGCAAATCCTCGAGCGGCTTTTCGTACGTGACGTCTTGAATGCGCTCCAAGCGCTCCTCATACTCGATGTCGTCGGCCTTCATCTCGGCCATAGCGCGATCGCGTGCGGCGCGCTCCTGTGCGCGCAGCACCTGCTTGGGATCCTCGAGCGTTGCCTCGACCATTGAGATTAGATCCATGGTATAGGTCTCGCTCTCGGGATCGAGCAACTCCAGCGCGGCAAGCAAAAACGGCGAGAGCGGCTGGTCGAGTGCGAAGTCCTCGGGCAGATCGACCGTCAGCGCATAGTCGATGTCCGGTGCGGCGTCGGCCGGGGCATCCGGCGCGGGCGGCACTTCGGTGCGCACGACGACGCCGGAATCGATAAGCGTGGCGAAGATTTCGTCGGCGCGAACCTCAAGCTTGGCCTTTTCCTCGGGGGTCTGCAGGCTTGTCTCGATAAGGTCGTGCACGCGGGCGCGGGCGTTACCGCCCTGCTCGACCACGCTAATTACCATAGAGTGCGTGATGCGCAGGCGCGGCTTGAGCGTCTCGGGCTGCGTCTCGATCAGGCGTTCAAAGGTTTGCTTGTTCCAGGAGACAAAGCCTTCGGGAGCCTTTTTCTTTTTAATCTTACGGAGCTTTTTGGGGTCGTCGCCCGCCTTGGCCATAAGCTTGGCATTCTCGATCTCGTGCTCGGGTGCTTCGGCAATCACCATGCCCTCGGTATCGAAGCCCGAGCGGCCGGCGCGGCCGGCAATCTGGTGGAACTCGCGGGCGCGTAGGCGACGCATCTTGTAGCCATCGAACTTGGTGAGCGCGGTGAGCACCACGGTATGGATGGGTACGTTGATGCCGACGCCGAGCGTATCGGTGCCGCAGATGACGGGCAACAGACCCTGCTGCGCCAAGCGCTCGACCAGCAGGCGATAGCGCGGCAACATGCCAGCATGGTGCACGCCGACGCCGCATCCAAGCAGGCGTTTGAGAATCTTACCAAAGGCCGTGGAAAAGCTCGTTCCCTTTGCCGCTTCTTTGATGGCCTCGCGCTGCTCCTTGCTGGCGATGCCAAAATTGGCGAGCGACTGTGCCGTCGCAAGGGCAGCATCCTGGCTAAAGTGCACGATATAGAGCGGGGCCTCGCCTCGGCGCATGGCGAGCTCGACCGTGCCCTCGAGGGAGGTCGTCACATAGTCGTAGCTCAGCGGAACAGGACGCGGGGCATCGACGACCAAGTCGCAGGTAGCGCCGGTGTGCTCCTCGAGTGAGGCGGCGATGGCAGTGACATCGCCGAGCGTGGCGCTCATGAGCATAAACTGCGTGTGAGGCAGGGTGAGCAGCGGTACCTGCCAGGCCCAGCCGCGGTCGGGGTCGGCAAAGTAGTGGAACTCGTCCATGGCGACGCAGCCAACATCGGCATCTTCGCCCTCGCGCAGTGCGTCGTTGGCAAGGATCTCTGCCGTGCAGCAGATGACGGGCGCCTTGGTGTTGATATGCGTGTCGCCGGTGATCATGCCAACGTTATCACGGCCGAGCACCTGTACAAGGTCGAAAAACTTCTCGCTGACCAGGGCCTTGATGGGGGCCGTGTAATAGCAGCGCTTGCCCTGAGCCATGCCCATAAAGAGCATGCCCAGCGCGACGAGCGATTTACCCGATCCGGTCGGTGTGCCTAAAATGACGTGATCGCCGGCGGCCAGGTCCATGAGGGCTTCTTCTTGGTGATCCCACAGCTCAATGCCGCGATCGCTCGTCCATTCAAAGAAGCGCTCGAAGGCTTGATCGGGCGTGAGCCACGGTTCGGGATCGCTGCCGTCCTCGGGCTCCCACCAGGTGGGGGAGAACGCGCCGAGCGAGCCGAATTCGGCTTCGGTTCCCGTGCCGCCCGAGAATGAACTGGCGGCGCCGGCACCGGAGACGGTGCTGGCAGCGGTATCTGTCGTGGTCTGTGCCATGTGTTTGCTTTCTCTCGCCGTTTGTCCGCCAACTATTATGGCGTAGCGGCGGCGCGGGGTGCTAGCGCGCGAGAAAATGCAGGAAATGGGCGCGCGGTACTAGCGTTCCTGAGGCAGGCACTTTTTGCCCTTGCGGGCGCGGTTTTTAAAGTTCTCAACGGCCTCTTCCATACCCAGGGGTACATAGGCGAGCTCATCGAGGTTTTCGGGCAGGTAGCAGGCAAGACTTTGCTCCTGCGCACGGCCCGCCGCGAGCTGTTCATCGCTGGGCCGTGCGCCGGGTGTGGCGCAAATGCCATAGACGACGGCACCCATCTCGCGCGTGCGGCATTCATATTCGGTCTCGGGATGCTCGGGATGGTCGCGGCGCACGTCGTCACTTACCCAAAGCGTGTCGTAGCCGGCTGCGGCAAACTGTCCTAGGGCGTAGTCGCGCAGTGGCTTGCTGTCGGTGCGCAGTGTGACGGTGGCGCCGGCTGCAAAGAGCGGGCGGTAGAGCATCAGATGGTCGACATGGACGAGTCGTTTTTTGGCGTACTTGGCCTTGGGCTGCGGCGTGGGAAAGTTGATGGTGATGGCATCGAGCTCGCCTGCGGCAAACAGCTGCGGCAGCGATGCGGCACCTCGGGGCAGGACGAGCGCGTTGGATAGCTCTTGCTCGCAGATTTTCTGCGCGGCATAGGCGATGCAGATGGGCTCCTGGTCCATGCCGATAAAGAGGGCGTTTGGCTCGTGGGCCGCGCGCTCTACAAGGTACGTTCCCTTGCCGCAGCCAAGATCCAGGTGAAGGTGTTCGAAGGGCTTGCTGCCAACTGGCGCGCAAGCCTCGCGCCAATCTCCGGCATAGGCCTCGGGGCTCGTCTCAATCGCATCGGCGTAGCGCTCCAGGCGCTCCTCGAGCACAAAGTTCTTGGGCGTGCGAACGTGGACGGCTCCCATGAGGCTCCTTGGTCATACGTATGGAACGCGTGGCTGCGCGTTCCGTCGGTGGGTTGGAAAACGGATGGGCATAGCTTACCCAAAAGATGCGGCGCGGCTCGGCGGCGAGTCGTCGGTGCCTACAGACGCTTGAGAATCACGTAGCGGTTGAGCTCGCCGCTGCGACCGTCGGCATGGAAGCGATCAAGCTCGCGCACGGGGACCTCGCCACTCTTGTAGAACGTACGCACGCCGCGCACCAGGTCGGTGATCTGCTGATCGTCAAAGTGATGGCAATAGCGGTAGGCGTGGCGGTCGTTTTGCCAGCCGATGAGGTGGTCGCCGGCTTCAAACTGCGCGGAATCGTAACCCTCAAACGGCGGGGTGAGCTCGGCACGGGCCTCGGCGCGAACGGCCTTGCGCGCCATGCGCTCGTCGTTCATAAACTCCCAAAAGCTGATGGCGATGATGCCACCCGGGCGCGTCTGACGCACCAAGGCGTCGAGCACGCGTACGCGGTACTCGCACGACGGCACGTGGTGCATAAAGCCAAAGCAGACCGAGATGTCCGCGAGCGGGGCGTCGAAAAGCACGTCGGGTGTCTCGGCGGGGTTGAGCTTCATGAGGGCATCGAGCACATCGAGCTCCTGGAAGTGCAGGTTGGGGATGCGCAGGGCGTGGCCGCGCGCATCGATGGCCAGGTCCTGGCATGAGTCGACGCCATAGAACTCGAAGGGGCAGCTGGCGTCTGCCGAGGGGCTTGCGCCGTCTACGCCTTTGGCAGCCAGCGTGCCGCCGGCGGCAAAGTTCTCGAATCGCATGTTGCCGCAGGCAAGGTCGAAGACACGGACGGGATGCTCGATGGTGGCCACATCGAGCTGGTCGAGCGCGATGTCCATGGTGCGCACCCAGCCGGGCCAAGGGGCCTGGCGTGTATCGGAAAAGGAGGCGGAGTGCTCGCGATAGAACGTATTGTTGAGCTGGATGAGCGATGAGGCGAAATCGCGGTTCACGGCGCGGGACTCCCTCCGTTGGCGGTGCGGAATAAACAGTACGACCATACTACCGTTAACGCCGCAACGGGGACAACCGAGCTGCGGGTCATTGCTTTGTTTGGACACATTTCCGCAGCTCATATGTGCCCGCAACCGCCGGTTGTCAAAAATCTCACTAGAATAGGTGGCATGCTTTTGGCGGTGGCGGATAGATTTTTAACTGTGCAAGGCGCCTTAAGAACAAAAACGGTCCGGCGGCACGGCTGGCATCACATAGGAGGAACCATGAATGTAGAAACTGCGCAGCGGCTCGCCGGCCTTCGTCGCAGCAAGGGTTTTAGCCAAGAAGGGCTGGCGCGAAAGCTGGGGCTGTCGCGCCAGGCGGTCAGTAAATGGGAGCGTGCGGAGAGTTCGCCCGATACCGAGAACCTGATCTCGCTCGCAAAACTCTATGGCGTGAGTTTGGACGAGCTCCTCAATCCGAGCGATGAGATCGAGGACGATATCGAGTTTGAGAACGAGGACCGCGCCCGTCAGCGCGAGGCCGAGGCGGCGGAGCGCGCCCGTACCCATGAGGCGGCGGCACGTGCTACCGAGGCGGCAACGCAGGCGAGTGATGCCGCCGCCAAGGCGGCGCAAGCGGCAAGCTGGAGCGCGCAGGCAGCTAATGCGGCGACGGCTCAGGTGACGGGTGCCGGTGCGACCAGCGTGACTCCGGTGAAGGGTCCGTTCCAGTCGTTCCCGTACTGGGCCGTGTGCTGGCTGCTGTTCTTTTTGCTGATGTTCCTGTTTGGCGCCGGCCCCTTTGCCGCGCTGATTTTCTTTACGATCCCCATCTATCACTGGGCGGCACGTGCGCTCGATGGCGATTGGGCGCGCGGGGATATCCAGGTTGGTCCGGCGCCGGCGGTCGCTAGGACTAAGGGGGAGGACGTTTCCACAGCGGTTGACGCTGACATGGCTGCCGCGACCACCACTGAGTCGAGTGCCAAAGAAGGTGATGAATGATGAAGCTCTCGCATGAGTCTAAGAGGCGCTTGGGCATTGGCATCGGAGCGTTTGTGCTCATCATCGGGCTTGTTTTTGGCATTTCGCGGACTTTGATTCATTTTGATGGCCCGTGGGATCTCGACGATGTTGTATCCGGCTTGTCTGGTATGGGCGATGCGTTCGACGAGGACGATTCCTTGAATAGCGGTAACTATTCCGCTCGGCCTCAACAGCTTTCGAGCGAAACGTTTGATGCCGACGCGTTCACATCCCTTGACTTGGATGTGACGTCGGGTACGGTTGAGGTCAAGTGCGTTTCCGACGGGCCGGTACGTGTCATCGAGAGTGGCCGCGTCGCAAAAGGAGTAGCTGCTCACGATGCGGCAACCCAGAATCTGGCCGTGGTTAAGGGTTCTGCGCTCAAGATTCGCCAGTTCGATTGCGATGACGAGCGCGCTATCGATCGTTCGGTCACCATCGAGCTGCCGCGGGATGTTGCGGATAACCTGGTCGGCATTACGGCGAGGGTGGGGTCGGGAGAACTGACGGTCGCGGACATTGCATGTCACGACTTCGAATTGACGTTGGACTCGGGAGACGTTGAGTTTGCGGGCACCGTAACCGACACCTTGGATGCCGAGGTCGGTTCGGGCGATGTGGCGTTCGAGCTCTACCAGGCCCCCGCGAAGTCGATGGACGTAAGCGTGGGCTCGGGCGATGTGGAGATATCGGTTCCGAACTCTACGGGCTTTAAGGCGAGCCTCACCGTGGGCAGCGGTGACTTTGAGAGCGATTTCCTTCCGCTTGGCTACGATGGCGAGACCATATTGAATGCTGAATTCGACAACGGTGACAAGTCTGCAACGTATCGTTTTAAGGTCGGTTCGGGCGACATGTCGTTCGAATCGGTGTGACATGCGGTTTTCGGAGATCGGTGCATATAGGCATGCTCTTTGATGGAGGCGCCGGGGCCGTGACTGGCTCCGGCGCCTTTGCCTTTACAATGGGGGCATGGAACAGATTATTTTGAACATACTCGAGGCTCTGCGTCGCGGTGAGACCGTGGACGACAAGGCGCTCGTCAAACTGATACATGCCGAGGCGCGCCGTGAGGGTGCCGACAAACGAGATCTGGCCAAGCGCCGTCTGCTGCCGTTCTACCAGCGGGTTAAACGTGAGAAGCCGGCTCGTTGGGCTGGATGGAATGTCGATGCCGAGCTGGAGCGTCAGCTGCTGCAGGTGCTGCGCATGAAGCCGCGCCGCACGGCTTCGGGCGTGGCGACCATTACCGTCATCACCAAGCCGTGGCCCTGTTCGGGCGATTGCCTGTTTTGCCCCAACGATCTGCGCATGCCCAAAAGCTATCTGCATGCCGAGCCGGCATGCGCCCGTGCGGAGCAAAACTGCTTTGACCCGTATTTGCAGGTGAGCGCTCGCCTGACCGCACTTTCGCAGATGGGGCATGCGACCGACAAGATCGAGCTTATCGTGCTCGGTGGCACCTGGAGCGACTATCCGCAAGGGTATCAGACGTGGTTTATGTCCGAGCTTTTCCGTGCGCTCAATGACGATGCCGTCGCCGGCGTGGCGGCAAACCCCATGTTGGCGCGTCCGGGCATCAGCCGTGCCGAGGCGGGGCGCCTGCTCGATGACGCTCCCGCCGATGCCCTGCCGCCGGTGGTAGCAGAGCGTCGCGAGCGCTATCGGGCCGCCGGCATTGCGACAGACGAGGTCGAGCTTGCTGCCGGCGTTGCCGACGAGCAGGGACGTGTGGATGCTGCCGTGGGCGGCTATAACCGTGCGGTGCGTCGTCTGTACGGCCCCGGTACGCCGTGGGGCGAGGTCACCGAGTGGCAGACGGCAACGATGGAGGAGCTCGAGCGTCAGCAGCGCATTAACGAGACGGCGAAGCATCGCGTGGTGGGGCTCGTTATCGAGACGCGCCCCGATGCCGTAACGCCGCAGGCCCTCACGCTCATCCGCCGCCTGGGTTGCACCAAGATACAGATGGGCATCCAAAGCCTTGACCAGCACCTGCTCGATATCAACGAGCGCCGCATTTCGGTGGCGCAGATCGAGCGGGCGTTTTCGCTCGCGCGCCTGTTTGGCTTTAAGATCCACGCGCACTTTATGCTCAACTTGTTGGGTGCTACGCCTGAGGGGGACAAGCGTGACTACGAGCGCTTTATGACCGAGGGCGCCTTTATGCCCGACGAGGTCAAGGTCTACCCGTGCGCGCTCATCGAGGGCTCGCATCTGGTGGGCTGTTACGAGCGTGGCGAGTGGCGCCCCTATACCGAGGAAGAACTGCTCGCCGTGTTGGCCGATGACATCGTGGTGACGCCGGCGTTCTGCCGCATCAGCCGCATGATTCGCGACTTTAGTTCCGATGACATCATGGTGGGCAACAAGAAGCCCAACCTGCGTCAGCTCGTCGAGAACCGCCTGGCTGCTCGGGGTGACGGTGCGACGGTGCGTGAGATCCGCTATCGCGAGATTAGCACGGCGGGCGCCGACCTAGGCGAGTTGACCCTTGACGAGGGCGTGGCGTACGAGACGCCGGTGACGCACGAGCGCTTTTTGCAGTGGGTGACGCCGCAGGGCAAAATCGCGGGTTTTTTGCGCCTGTCGCTGCCCGATCGCGCGTTTGTTGCCGCGCATGCGGACGAGTTGCCGACGGCGCCGGACGAGGCGATGATTCGCGAGGTGCACGTGTACGGCATGGCGGCGCGCATGGGAGATCAAGGCCAGGCGGCTCAGCATCATGGACTGGGGCGGTCGCTGGTGGAGCGTGCGTGCCAGATGGCGCGGGACGCGGGCTATGCGCGCATCAACGTGATCAGCGCGATCGGCACGCGTGAGTACTATCGTCATTTGGGTTTTTACGACCATGGCCTTTATCTGCAAAAGGAGCTCTAGATGAACAAGCCGAGTGTTTCTGCCGGCGTCGTTGCCGGCGTTGCTCTGGGAGCCGCGGCGCTTGGTGCGGCCGCTGTCGCTGTTCGTGCTGCCTGTCTGCAGGTCGCGAGGACCCGCAATGGGCTGGCACGTGTGAAGCGCGTGCACGATGAGGGCGGCGACGAAGTTCGCGTATTGGTGCAAGGCGGCGTCTACCAAAGCGCGAGCTATGTTGGCGATCGTTGGGCGGAGCCAGTCTTTGCGTACTATCGTGCATTTGACGATGTGTTTGAGGCCGAGGACGCAATGCGTGATGCTTACGGGCATGGTATCGACCGTATGCTCATGCTGGGCGGCGGCGGGTTTGCCTATCCCAAGTTTGCGCTGATGTCGCACGAGGGCCTGCGCATGGACGTCATCGAGTATGACGGAGAGATAACGCGCTTGGCGCGCCGTTGGTTCTATCTGGATGAACTGGAGCACGCGGTGGGCGATCGCCTGCGGGTGATTACCGCTGAGGCTCGCTCGTATCTGGGTGTGACGAGCGTGGGCCATCGTCGCTACGACGTGGTCGTGAGCGATTGCTTTGGCGGTGCCGAGCCCGTGCGCGAGCTGGCGACCGTTGAGGCGCTGCGCCTGGTGCGGGGCAGCCTGAACCCCGGGGGTATCTACGTGGCCAATATCGTGAGCGCAAACGAGGGGAGCGATGTGACGTTCCTTCGCGACTGCGCTGCCGCGGCACTCGAGGTATTCGTCCACGCCTGGGTGGTCCCATGTGGCGATGCGAAGTTCAGCGGCGAGGAAAACTACCTGCTCATCGCCAGCGACGGCGACTACGCCTTTGCCGAAGCCGTGCCCTTCGACACCGACTTCCTCGGCACCGTCCTTCACGACAAGTAAGTCTCCCCGTCCCAAAAAAGACTGGTCTTAGGCGTGGTCGCGCCAGCCGAGAACGCGCTGCTTCATACCCTCGATGTCGAGCACGCCTTCGGCAAAGCCCTTGCGCACGAGCTCTTCGGGAACAAACTCGTCGTAGCGGTCAAAGTAAGGCACCTCGCCAGGATAGACGAGCTCGATGGGATCGAAGTCCTTCTCGGCCTCGGCGGCGAGCACCTCAAAGAACGTCTCCTCATCGGCCTTCATCTTAAACTGCATAAAGTACGGGCGTGACGGATCGAGCCCGCGAAGGCCCAGCTCCGCGGCACATTTAATCTTGAGCATGCGCTCGAGCGCCAAAAAGGCGTAGCTGCCCAGCCAGGGGAAGAGCACCCAGGTATCGCCGCCCAGGTTAATGAGCGGCTTGGTTCCCGCCCCCGAAATCTCGGCCGTATGACGAGCCTGCGCCAAGCGGGCCCGTGCGTTACCCATAAGGTACGGATATGTCGCGTGCTCGTTGAGCGCCTTGCGCATGCGCTCGAGCACATGCGTGTTAATGTCGCCGGGGCAGTCGCCAAAGTAGGCCGGCACCCGGCCCTTGACCTGCGTGGCAAAGACAGTGTGGCGCTTCCAGTCCACTTCCTCGACAATCCAGCAGTGTCCGGCGATGGCGATGCGCTCACCGGGCGGGGGCGGATTAACGATCGTGCCCAGCTCAGCCGATTCGCTCCGGACGGTAAACTCCTCGTTTTCCTGGAACACGGCGTAGAACTTAAAGTTGTTGATGATGCGCTCGCCCGCGAGACCCACGATGAGCCCGCCACCTTCGGTGACCTGGATATGGTCGATCTTAATGAGGTGACGTAGCAGCACACGGTAATCGTCTGCCGAGACACGGTGGAAATAGCTGAGCGTGAGCACGCGCTGGGCAAGTTCGGCCGGCGTGAGCTCGCCGGTGCTGGCGAGGGTCGACATAGTCTGGTGATAGAGCAGGCTGTAGGGGAGACGATCGAGCTCGGGTGGCTCGACCCACTTTTCCTCGCGATAGAGTTGTACGAGCGCGATACCCTGCAGGAGCTTCCAGGGAATGGTTTCGGGCATCATCGTGCGCGGCTCGGGCTCTTCCTCGCGCATGACAAACCACATCTCGGGCGGAAGATCGCGACGGCCTGTGCGCCCCATGCGCTGCAAAAAGGAGCTGACGGTAAACGGCGCGTCAATCTGGAAGGCGCGCTCCAGGCGGCCGATATCGATACCGAGCTCCAACGTAGAGGTGGTGACGGTTGTCTGCGTCTGCTCCTCGTCGCGCATGAGCTCCTCGGCCGTCTCGCGTAGCGATGCCGAAAGATTGCCGTGATGGATGAGAAAACGGTCGGGCTCGTGCCGGCTCTCGCAGTAGCTGCGCAGCATGGAGCACACGGCCTCTGCCTCCTCGCGCGAGTTGGCAAAGACCAGGCATTTGCGGCCGCGCGTATGCTCAAAGATATAGCCCATGCCGGGGTCGGCGTTGTCGGGCGCCGTGTCGGTGGGGTTGAGAAGCGCCTGCTCGGTCGCTCGTGGGATGTCGACTTCGCCCTCGGGGGCCGAGGAAGTGCGACGGTCTTTGGGAGCGGCCTTGTCCCGCGCCTGCTCACGACGTTGACGGTGTTCTTCCTGTGTAAGCTGTCCGCTGTGGCACATGTCTTGTCCGGATGCGGGCAGCGCCGCGGGCGCCGCCGTCTCAATACGCTCGCAAGCAAGCACCTCGGCTTCTTGTGGACCTGTGCCTACGAATCCTCGTTGCTGAGCCTGGGGGCCCGAGTTGTAGAAGTGCTCCATGGAGATGCGCCACACGCGGCGCGGTTCCTCAAAGCGGGGGATAACGCAGTCGCGCCCCGTTCCCTTCGAGAGAAAAGCGCCCGTGCGCTCGGGGTCGCCGATGGTGGCCGAAAGGCCAATGCGTCGGGGCTGTACGCCGGCCATGCGCGAGAGTCGCTCGATAAGGCAGAGCGTCTGCCCGCCACGGTCGCCGCGCAT
The DNA here is from genome assembly GCA_900542175.1 of uncultured Collinsella sp. Taxonomy (GTDB): domain Bacteria; phylum Actinomycetota; class Coriobacteriia; order Coriobacteriales; family Coriobacteriaceae; genus Collinsella. Next base: position 21,481 of record UQNC01000006.1, read on the forward strand.
GAGCGAGTGGACCTCATCGATGACCACATAGCGTAGGTCGCAGAACATGCGCGGGATCGCCATGTGCTTATGGATTAAGAGCGCCTCGAGCGACTCGGGCGTAATCTGCAAGATGCCGCTTGGCTTTTTGATGAGCTTGGCCTTGTGCGACTGCGAGACATCGCCATGCCAGTGCCAGACGGGGATGTCGGCTTCTTCGCACAGGTCATTGAGACGGACGAACTGATCATTGATGAGCGCTTTGAGGGGGCCGATGTAGAGGGCGCCCACGCTCGCGGGCGGGTTCTCCCAAAATTCGGTCAGGATGGGAAAGAAGGCTGCCTCGGTTTTGCCGGAAGCCGTGGATGCCGTCAGGAGCACATTATCTTGCGTGTTAAAGATGGCATCAGCTGCCGCAACCTGGATAGAGCGCAAGCTCTCCCAATCGTGGGAGTAGATGAAGTCTTGGATAAACGGGGCGTAGCGGTCAAAGGCGTTCACGAGGCCTCCTTTCAAAAGCGAATCTCTCAACGCGGCGGGCAGTGGCTTGCTGCATTACTGCTTCAACGTTTGCCCAGATAGAGCCTGCCAAAATAAACCTGTCCCTTTTTGGCAGGTTAGATGGTGAATTCGGCGAAGTTACGGTCGCCGCCTGCTGTATCGGTGTCGCCTGTTGCGGCTGCCGGCGCCAGCGCGTCGCCGCCGACGCTTTGCAGCAGCTCGGCCACGTTGGCGTCGGGGTTTTGGCATAGGATGTCGAGCAACTCGATAAAGTCACGAATGACTTCACGCGGCGTCAGATGCGTGTCGGCTCCCACACGACCGAACTCGATCTTGAGGAAGTCCACCAAGTCGTTCTCGGTAAGCGTGGGCGTCCAGCCAAAGTAGCCGGCGTGAATTTGCATGAGTTTATCGATGAGCACCAGTAGCTCCTCGTAGGTGAGCGGCTGCAGGCGGATGATGGGTGCGAGCATGTCCTTAAGGTCCTGGCGCGCAAAGCGACCCTGAGCGAGTCGGCTGCGCAGAGCCTCGTAGGAGAACACGCCGCGGCGGCGGTCTTCGATGGAGGTTGGCGTGCCGCCCATGATCATGCCCAGGTACTGCGCCTTGCCCTGAAGTGTGTCGTTGTACATGGTCAGGATCTTCTCGTAGTTGTACTGGCGCGTGATGGCATTGGGAATCTTATACAGATTCACGAGCTCGTCGATGAGCACCAGCATGCCCTTGTAGCCGCTGCAAACCAAAAAACGCGCGATGAGTTTGACGTAGTCGTACCAGTCGTCATCGCTGATGATGGTCGAGGAGCCCAGCTCGGCGCGCGCCTCGCTCTTGGTGCGGTATTCGCCGCGGATCCATTTGGTCACGCGGCTCATGGTCTCTTCGTCGCCCCCGGATGCGGCCATGCGATAGCGGCGGAGCATGCGGGTGAAGTCGAAGCCGTGGACCATCTCCTCGAGCGGGGCCAGTTGGGCATTGACGACCGACTCGTCGACGTCGGCACATGAGGCGACCCAGCGATCTAGGATAAGGTTGAGCGCACCGCCCTCGGGGCGCGTCTTGGTCGATATATTGCGGATGAGCTCGCGGTAGGTGGCAAGGCCCTGTCCCTGACCGCCCTGCAGGCGGCGCTCGGGCGACAGGTCGGCATCAGCGACGACGAATCCCTCGCCCATGGCGTGCGTGCGGATGGTCTGGAGCAAAAAGCTCTTGCCGGCGCCGTAACGACCGACCAGAAAGCGGAAGCTCGCGCCACCGTCGGCGATGAGGCTCAGATCGGTGAGCAGGGCGCGGATCTCGACCTCGCGGCCTACGGTGATGTAAGGAAGGCCGATGCGCGGGACCACGCCGCCCTTGAGCGAGTTGAGAATGACGGCAGCGACGCGCTTGGGCACGCGAGGTGCTGCGGATGCGGTATCACTCATGGTCTAGGTATCCTCTCACGTCTGCTTCGTAGTCCTCGATAATCTGCGGCCCTGCCGCGCTAAATTCAATTACGGTGTCGCCCACCAGGTCAAAGAGCGCCTCGTTGATGGTATCGACGAGCATGTCCTCGCTCTGCTCCGATTGCACTACCGCCGATTCCGCCTGTACTGCGTTGTGCTCGAGCAGCGCGCGGAGATAGGCGTCTGCGGCGAGCGCGAGTTCGTTCGTGGCGTCAGCGGGCGCAGCCGCTGCGAACGCGGGCGTCGGCGCGAGAAGCGGTGCCACGACACCAAACTGTTCGGTGGATATGGTCGGCTCGTCGGACTCGTCCTGCCCTGCGGCCGCCGCGACCGCCTCGACCGTCGCGTCGGCTACGGGCTCGGCTTCCGGTTGCCCTGAGTCCGCTGCCTCGGCTTCTGCGGACGCGCCGTCCTCGCGTTCCTCGTCAATCAAAAGCGCTTCGCGCGTTTGTGCGGCAGCGCTCCGAATGTGCCCCAGCTGGCTCAAATCGATATCGATCTTGACGGGCTGGTGTGCAGCGTCCCACGAAAGCCATGTCACAATCTCGTCATCGATAATCTTGGCCAGATATTTGGGGACCTTTTCTTCCTTAAGGGGATGGGCAGGGTCCAGGGCCAGGCGCAGGCGTTGGTCGCAGGCGCGCATCATCTCGCCAAGTTTGCTGCTCTTTTGTCTGCTGCCGTGAATCCGCATGCATTCCCAAAAACCGTTTTGGCAACGGTAGATATGGATGGGGTCCAGACGGTATTCGCAGTCCTCGTGGCGCTCGGGCGCAAAGAATACGGCCGAGGCAAACATGGTGTAGGGCATGGCCGTCTCCTCCCCAAATAAACTTGCCACGATGCCGGTCTTTCGGTGCGTGTCATAGTAGCGCGCCATGCGGACATACACGGCGCACGCCACGTGGCGCAGATCGCGGTGGTGGCTGCGGTCGAGCCGCGAGCTACTTAGGTTGTACGTGGAGAGGGCGTTGATGGCGGCCATGAGTCGCTCCTCGCGCACCTCATCGGGCGGAAGGGGGAGCGTGGGCTCGGAGGTTTTGCGACGCTTAGGGGTCTGGCCGGACGGTGCCGGTACAAGGTCTCGTGCCGCGCGCCGCAGTTCGATAAGGGCGTTATCGAACATGACGGTTTTAGAGTCGCGAAGCAGCTTGGGGTCGAGCCCGTGGAACACGGCGTAATCTTGCAGCCACACGCGCGCAAACCGGTCGATGCCGGGCTCGAAGGCGCGATAGACATCCCAAAAAGCCTTGATCTTGTTAAAACCATCGAGTGGATTATCTACGCCAATGCCGCAGATCAGCTCATAGAGATACAGAAAGGCAAAGGACGTAGACGTTTCCTCGACGGTTCCGCGGCGCACTTGGGCACGCCAGGTAAAGTAGCCGCGCAGTTGCCGGTCGCTCATGGCGTTGTAGGTGGGAAAGTACGACTTAAAGGTGCCGTTGTAGGGACAGTCGTCCTCAAAGTCGGCCATCAGCAGGCCCTGGCGGTAAAAAAGCTCGGCTTCCGAAAGCCAGCGGCCCGCACCGCCCTTGGGGTCATCCTGCCAGCGCGATATCTCGCGCATTTTACGGTACTGGTCGGGGAGGAAATTCTGCATCTGTCGGCCGGTTTTGAGAATCGGCTCGTCTGCGTAGGTTTCGTTTGAGAAGCGGGCGGACTGATGGGTCCGGGCCTCGGCCATAATGCGCTCGATGAGCATCTTGATGTCCTGGTCGGCCACCGCTCCTCCTCTCGAACGCAGCTACGGTGACCTCATATCATAGCACAGCATCAAACAGATGTTCGAGATACCGCTGCGTTGATAGATTTAGAACAGGAGGGCGTATATGACGGCGATGACGACGGAGGGAAGCATATTGGCCGTGCGGAAGGTCTGAGGACGGATGAGGTTGACGCCGACGCAGAAGATGAGCATGGAGCCTACGAGCGAAAGGCTGTTGAGGGCTGCTGTGGTCATGATGGGGGAGAGCGCGCCGGCAAACAACGTGATCGTCCCCTGGAACACGGCGACGGGCAGGGCGGAGAAGATGCAGCCGCGGCCAAGCGAGGCCGTCATGGTGCAGACGATGATGCAGTCCAGTGCGCCCTTGAGGGCAAGCGTTGACCAGTCGCCGAGCAGGCCGTCCTGGATCGATCCCACAATGGCCATGGCGCCGATGCACACGGTGAGTGAAGTCGAGACAAAAGCGTTGGTGAACTCGTTATCGCCCTCACTGCCAGTCTTGCGCTTGAGCCATTCGCCAAGGTTCTCGATGGAGGTCTCCAAGTTGATGGCCTCGCCGATGAGCGAACCGAGCGCAAATGAGACGATGAGCATGGTGGTACCGGTGGTCGCTAGCGCCTTTCCATCGATGATGAGCATCTTTTGCATGGTGCCGCCCAGGCCGATAAACAGGACGCACAGCCCCGATGCTTTCATGAGCGTGTCTTGGATGCGCGGTGTAATGAAGCGGCCGCCCGCTAATCCCAAAAGACCGCCCGCAACTAAAAGCGCAACGTTGATGATTGTTCCCAAGCCCGGCATGAGCCCTCCTGTATTGATGCCAACGTGGCAATCGTAGCAGAACGAAATGCGAGGCACATCGCGACTCATCTAATACGTTATATAAGTGGTATTAGGAATGATGCGCAGCATTTAAGCCTCAGGTGGTTGTCGGGACATAGGGATAGTAGTCAAAGCGCAGTGTCATAAGCCGCTGTGGGGATTCAATAGCCGCGGCGATGATATTGGCATCGCGGGCACGATCAAACCCTTCGAGTTCGATCTGATACGAGACGTCTTGCATAATGTCCAGACGTCGCCAGGCTAGAAGTGTGTCGCCATCGAATTCCAAGGTCTTGCCTCCGTCTGGGGCAACGGCGTATAAACGCAGTTTAGCGGTGGTTGCAGGGTCGACAACCGTGACCTTTTTAATTTCGTTTCGAGTATTCTTGGCGCCCAACAAGGTGAGCAGTGTTGGGGCCACGACCTCGCCTGATGGCAAAAAGACGACTTCGATGGATTCGGGAAATGCGATGATGGCCGACTTGCGGACGGGCTGATTGGCGGCGGCAACTTCGATGTTTGCAGCATCGATGACCTCTGTGTGGTCGAGGGCGGCAAGCACGCAGCAGTTACCTTCATCGATCTCCTGAGGATCAGCAAGTCCCAGACTGTCCGCGAGCTCGGGATCGTTTGGACCGGTAGCGGGCTCATTCGGTGCTTCGAAAGAAGCTGGGACGCTGTTTGTCGGCGACGGCGTGTCGCCCTCACCTGCTTCTTTGTCCGTGCTCTCTTCTTGTATGGTTGCGTTGATGGGTTCGTCGTTTGAGGGGAGCGTCTTGGCGTCAAGCGCGGAGGGGACAATCCCGATGGCTCCGGATCCGTTCCACTCCATTTCGAGAAGCGCCGGGTCGGCAAGAATGCGTTGCCTGCTTTGCGCGTGGGCATCGATTTCAATAGGGCCTGCCTCTATCCCTCGTGTAAGGCTGAGTGATCCGGCTGACTTTTCGAAATGAGCGTCTGTGTCTTTGGTGCTGACGGCGTAGAACAGCAGGGATGCTTCTCCCGCCGCGATGGCATCGGTGCCCGCCTTGGTCAGCCGCAGCGATGCCGTGAATGAGAGGGTGGGCTGCACATCGTCTGCATTCGCGGCGGCGCAGCCCAGACATATACCGCCTCCTTTCTCGAAAAACGCACCGTCGAAGGCGACCTTCGCTCCGTTCGCCGAGTCATCGACCGAAGCGATATCGATGCGCAACCCCAAATCGCACGGATCGCCATCTGCATCGAGCACAATCGAGCGCCATGTGCAGACGGCGCACCCCGCCTGGGAGCCGTTTGCCTTGTTCGAACGATTGATATCCACGACTATCGAGCCGTCCGTATTACGACGAAGGCATCCCGAGGTTGAGATTGCGGCCTGTGCGAACGAAAAACGCTTGCACGCAATGGCGCTCGACGGATTTGGTGCGGAGCTTAGGGCTGCTGGTAAGGAGTCTGCCATGACGGGAGTCGCCCAAGCGGCGACAGGCGTTCCGGTTGCGAGCGCGCCGCAGAGTGCGACGACGGGCAAAAGGTTCTTCGATGCCATGGGGTCTCCTTAGCTAATTTAGTGCGGCCTGTCCGTGTTTCGTTTCTGGCTGCGTTTGATGTGCAGACCGAGGCCGGCGGTTCCCGCACCTGCTGCCGTGGCGCCTGCTGCCAAGAGCCATCGTCTGTCGTCTGTCTGTGCCAACGGTTCCTTGCAGTTGCCGCGGTCGAGCTCCGAGAGGTCGACCGTCACTTGCGTGGCGGCCTGCGCCTGTTCTTGCTGGGCAAAGGCCATGGCTGGCCCAAACGCTAGGATACTGACGGCGGCCAGGGCGACGGCCTTATGCCGTGTGCGCACCGGGCTCGACCGTCCAGGTGATCGTTGCAACCTGATCGCCTTCGCCGGTTACGCGGAAGATGTCGCGCGTGACGCGGGCGACGTTTCCGCTTGTCTTGAGCTTAATTTTGTCCGTGCCGCCGGCAATGCCCTGGTAGCCCATGTCGAAGGCTGCATTCTTGGAAAGATCGAGGCCCGTCTCCTGCATTGCGGCGCTGGCGTTCTGGAGTGCGCCGTCGGGGCCGACCTTAAAGTCGATGGAATTCCGCGCGGTTCCGGCCTTGGCGTCGGCGGCAATGGTCCAGGTGTTCATGGCGTCGATCTTCATGTTGGTGACATGGATGCCGTAGGCCGAATGATTGTCGATGGTGGTCGCGTCTTCTGAGGGGCCCTGAAGCGTGCCGTCGGCCTTGGCGACGAAGGGAATAACCGTCGGAACTTTGAACTCTACGTTGTCGATCTCGGTCCTGACCATTACTTTCGTGGTTCCAACGCGCCCGGCTGCCAGAGCTGGCGTCGGGGCGGCGCCCATTGCGAGCGCGAGCGCGAGCCCTGCGCCCACGACGAGCGCTCTGGCTCCGTTCATGTTCCTGGTGATGTCCATGGTCGTTCCTTTCTATTCGCCGCGGGCCGTCCCCGCGATGATTGGACGAATGCTGGTGAATTGCGTGCGGTGTCGCGTCGGCCGAAAAAGCTAGTTCTCGGCTTGCTCAACCCGTACCTTGACACGTGTCGGATTGCCGTGGCTGTCGAGGGTCTTGGCATCGAGTGCCTGGATCTCGATGTATGCCTCTCCTTCTTTGATGTCGCCGGCGGGGCACGTCTCGATTGTCTTGCCGGTCTCGACCACACCGGATTCGTACATGGTCTCGTCGTTTTGGATGACGCGGAATCGCTGGGGAAATTTATTGTCTTGGACGTTTTGCACGTTGACGCGCAGCTTGCCGTCCTCCTGTAGCTGAGCGACCGGCGCGACCGAAATCGTCATCATGTTGTCGCGGACGATGGCATCGAGCTCATCTTGGATTTCTTGTCGCGATTTACCCTCTGCCGTCGTGACTGAGGCGCCCGCTTCGGGCACGGGCTGCGACTGCCAGGCGTATAGCCCTACGGCGATGAGGGCGCAGGCGATAGCCAGGCAGACAACGACGAGTTTCTTGCGACGCCCCAGTCCTGCGAGGCGGGGCGGCTTCTTCGCACTCATGCGGCGTCCTTGGTGGTGTAGACACGTGCGAACGTGGACGGGTCCGCTCCAAAGAGCATGTGAAGCATCAGGCGGCGCGAGTAGATGAGCTCGTCAAAGTCGTGAGGGAGCTCGATGTCGTGGATACGCGCGATGTGGTGGGCGAGCGCCGAGAACGACTCGGGGTCGCAGATAACATCGGTGGTGACGTGGTAGACCGCCGTATCGGGGAACGCCTCTTCGTCGAAAGGCAGGAGATAGGGATCGTCGTCGACCTCGATGGCGACGCCGTACTGGGGCCAGTAATATGCCATGGGAACCTCCCTGCTTCTGGGGCCAAAACTTCTATCGGTTTTGGCTGTCGACGCCGACCGTATCAGCCGCTACTTGACCAATTTCTGACCAAATGCTTGACGGATTGACATCTCCGCAGGTAAAAGGTGGAAAAATTACTTCAACTTTTTTCGAGCGACAATCGAGCGGTCGGCGACGGCGGGGCGATATGTGTCAAAAGCATCGTCTGCCGAGGAAGCCTTGCCGTTCGCCGAATTGCACAAACGTAAAAATCGCCAATTATGGAGACGGTCTCGAACACGTCGACGAAACGATGCGGTAACATCTCCCTGCAAACACTGTAGTTAGCTAAAGGGGGAGTTCGCGTGTCTGCAACCATTAAACCCTTCACCGATGAGTTCGAAGAGTATGGCCGCGATGAATCTCGTGCATCGGGCGAAGCATCGAGCATCTCGTTTCCGACAACGGAAGACGAGGTCCGTGCCATTTTGGAAACGCTCCATGCCGAGCGTGTCCCGGTAACGGTTCAGGGCGCCCGAACCGGCCTTGCCGCCGGTGCCGTGCCCCACGGTGGGCATATCCTCAATACTTCCCGTATGAATCGCTACTTGGGCCTTCGCCGCGATGAACAAGGCCAATTTCTGCTGCGCGTGGAGCCGGGCGTTGTGCTCTCGGAGCTGCGCAAGCAGCTGAGCAAGAAGGTACTGCCGACCGCTGGTTGGGACCAGGCATCGCTTGAGGCCTACGAGGAGTTCCAAGAGTCCCCCGAGCAGTTCTTTCCCACCGATCCCACCGAGGCATCTGCCTGTCTGGGTGGCATGGCGGCATGCAACGCCTCCGGCGCCCGCAGCTACGCTTACGGCCCCATGCGCCCGCATATCACGGGACTCCACGTCGCGCTGGCTGATGGCGATTTGCTTGAGCTTCAGCGCGGCGAGGCTTTTGCCCAGGGCCGCCACCTGTCGCTCGTGACGGCAGAGGGTCATACATTCGAGCTTGATCTTCCTGACTACACCATGCCCAAGACCAAAAATGCCTCGGGGTATTTTGTTGCGGACGATATGGACGCCATCGATCTTTTTATCGGTGCGTGCGGCACGCTCGGCGTCATTACCGAGCTCGAGATCGCCCTGCAGGCGGCACCTTCGGTCGTATGGGGTGTGAGTTGCTTTTTCGATAGCGAAGACAAGGCCGTGTCCTTTACCGATTCCGTGCGTCCCGTGCTGTCCCATGCCGCCGCTATTGAGTATTTCGATGCTGGCGCCCTGGATATCCTGCGTCGCCAGCGCGAGCAGTCGACAGCGTTTGCCTCGCTGCCGGCGCTCGACGACGAGGCAAAGGTCTGTGTCTACGTGGAGCTCGACTGCGATGACGAGGCGCAGGCGACCGAGGAGCTGTACCACCTTGGATGGGTGCTGGAGTTTGCGGGCGGCCGCGACGATGCGACATGGGTCGCCCGCACCGAAGTCGATCGCGAGTGCCAGCGGTTCTTCCGCCACGCGGTGCCCGAGAGCGTCAACATGCTCATTGACGAGCGTCGCCGCACCGACCCCACCATTACCAAGCTGGGATCGGATATGTCGGTGCCCAATGCACGCCTTGCCGATGTCATGGCCCTCTATCGCCGCACGCTGGCCGAAAGCGGGCTTGAGTCTGCTGCCTGGGGACACATCGGGAACAACCATCTGCATGTGAACATCCTGCCGCGCGATGCGCAAGACTACCGTCGTGGTGGAGAGCTCTTTGCCCAGTGGGCTTCCGAGGTCACGGCCATGGGCGGTGCCGTTTCTGCCGAACACGGCGTCGGCAAGATCAAGGCGGGCTTCTTGGAGACGATGTACGGCCACGAGGCCATGGTCGAGTCGGCGCGCCTCAAACTCCAGCTCGATCCTGCCGGCCAGTTGGGTCGCGGCAACCTGTTTACGGAGAAGCTCTTGGATGAACTCGTCCAGAAAGGGGGCGCGTGAAGATGAGTGATTTCCATATGGTGGTGTGCGTCAAGGCGGTGCCCGGAAGCACCGAGGTCAAGATGGACCCCAAGACCAATACTATCGTGCGTGATGGCAAGCAGGCGGTCATTAATCCCTTCGATGCAAGTGCCCTCGAATGTGCGCTAGCGCTGAAGGACGACTTTATCGGCTTTGGCATGGACGTGCGTGTGACGGTGGTGTCGATGGGCATCCCCGCGACCGAATCGCTGCTGCGCGACTGCATCGCCCGCGGTGCCGACGACGCGCTGCTGCTGACCGATCGCGCCTTTGCGGGCGCCGATACCCTAGCCACCACCTATGCCCTCAAATGCGGCATCGAGGCACTCGATGAGGACTTTGACCTGCTCATCTGCGGCAAGATGGCGGTGGACGGCGATACGGCCCAGATCGGCCCCGAGCTGGCCGGCGCCTTTGGGGTCCCCTGCGTGACCGACGTGAGCTGTGTGCAGAGCGCGGGATTTACGACGTGTGGCTCGCTGGCGCTCGTTCACGGCTGCGATGCCGGCGAGGAGACGGTGTACCTGGAGATGCCGTGTGCGATGACGACTGCCAAGGAGATTGGCCAGCTGCGCATGCCGAGTATTGCCGGTATTCGCGCGGCCGAGGATGCAGACGTGCGCGTGGCCAGCGCTGCCGACGTAAACGCCGACCCCTCGCGTTGCGGCCTTGCCGGATCACCGACGCAGGTCGTGCGCTCGTTTGTGCCCGACCGTGACCAAACGTGCGAGGCCGTCGAGGGAACGGCGTCCGAGCAGGCGGTAAAACTTGCCAAGATTATCGAGGGGATGGCATAGATGAGCGGGCTGATTATCGATAGCGAAGCCTGTATCGGCTGCGGTCGCTGCGTTCGCGCCTGCGCCTCGGGCGGCATTGTGGTGGAGGGTGAGCGCCCCAATCGCTGTGCCCGCGTAACCGACGGCTGTATCCTGTGCGGTGGGTGCGTCGACGCCTGCCCCGTCAACGCCATCTCGATTGAGCGCGACGAGGCCGCCGGCGCGGCAGACCTTGACGCATATCGAGACATCTGGATCTTCGTGCAGACTGACGAGCACGATGCCGTTGCATCCGTGGCCTTCGAGCTCATGGGCAAGGGGCGCGAGCTTGCCGATGCCCGCGGCTGCCGTCTGGTGGCACTGGTCGGCATGAGCCCCGAGGGCTCACTCGGGGACCTGGAGCATCTGATTTGCGCCGGTGCGGACGAAGTTCTGGTCTGTCGTGACGAGCGCCTGCGTCAGAACGACGCGGAGGTCTACGCTCGCTTGATCTGCGATTTGGTAGCCGAGCGCAAGCCCGAGGCCATTCTGTACGGCGCGACCGCCTTTGGTCGCGAGCTGGCGCCCGGTGTGGCCGTGCGCTTGCAGACGGGTCTTACGGCCGATTGCACGGTGCTTTCTATGGATACGGAGACGGGTCTGCTGCAGCAGACGCGCCCGGCGTTTGGCGGCAACCTGATGGCCACCATTATCTGCCCCAACCACCGTCCTCAGATGGCAACGGTGCGCCCCGGCATCTTTAAGGCGCCCGAGTTTGACTATAGCCGCTCCGGCACGATTACCCAGGTAGTGCTTGCGGATGACGTTAAGGCCCGCGTCGAGATCTCGATTCCCGCCGAGGAGTGGGGACAGCAGGCCTCAATTGCCGATGCCGAGCGTCTGGTCGTGGTGGGCCGCGGCATCGGCTCCAAGAAGAATCTGCCCCTGATGCGAAAGCTCGCCGATGCCCTGGGTGCCGAGCTTGGTTGCACGCGTCCCATTGTGGAGGCAGGCTGGTTGGAGTATCGCCACCAAATTGGCCAGACGGGTGTATCGGTCTCGCCCAAGCTTCTCGTGAGTATCGGTGTTTCGGGCGCCATCCAGCATCTTGCCGGCATCGGTGGGGCGGAGTGCATTATCGCCATCAACGAGGACCCGGATGCCCCCATCTTTGGTGCTGCCCAGTACAAGGTTGTCGGTGATGCCGTCGAGGTCGTCGAGGAGCTGCTGGCCCAGTTTGAGCGCTAGGCACGCGCCAGCCAGTCGCGCATCTCGTCCTTTAGGCGGCTCCAGGTTGCCTGCGTGGCGGGGTCGGTAAAGGGCCGCGTAATGCCAAAGGGCGCGTCGAGCAGGCGGTAGATATCGCCTTGCTCGCGCGCCAGCGCGCGGCTTGCCGGATAGACGAGCTCAAACATAAAGCAGATAAGCCCCACCAAGAAGTCGGCGGGCTCATCGCGCTCATCGCGCGCGACGCAGCGGTGCTCGTCAAAGGCGGTAAGCGCCGGTGTCGAGAAGTGGCTGGCGAGAAACGTGTCCTCATCCACCTTGAGGACGGTGTCGACGGTGCTGTCGGCGATGGTGCGCATAATGTCGATCTTGTCGCCATCGCGCACGATGTCGCAGAAGCTCCGCGTGCGCTCGTCGAGCTGTGCGGGTAGACGGAAATCGCTGTGATAGGCGATGCCCGCTCGGATGAGCTCATCTTCTGCCGGGTCATCGATAAAGTCGCGGATGCTCATTACGGCGGGTGCATCGGCGGGATTCTCGCCAAAGAGGACCTCGATGCCCAGCACTGCATGGCTCATGCTCTCGGCGTCCTTAAAGGTGTCCCAGCGTCGCAGCTGCTCAAAGCGGCCCATATCGTGCAGCAGGCCGCAAAGCCATGCCAGGTCAATATCTTCTGACGACCAGCCCTGCTCGCGCGCTACGGCATCGCATGCCTCGGCCACGTGGTACGTATGCTCGATTTTGAGCGCGATGCGTGGGTTGGTGGTGTCGTAGGCATCGGTGTAGCTTTTGAAGGCCGCGCGCGCCCGGTCTCGATCGATAGCTGTCATAATGACTTCCTAAAAAGTTGTGTCTTTCGATCCGGTGGCAATTGTAGGTGAACTTTATTGCCACCGGTTGATATTTCTGCTGCGTTGCAAGGCGCGCTGCAGACGACTTACCAGAATGGGAGTGGCATGGTCCTTAGGATCTTTAAAATCGTCTGGCCAGTGATGCTTACCTATGTTGCAATAGGCGCGCCGTGCGGAATGATCATGGGGCAGACGGGAATGGAGCCCTGGATGGTCTTTGCTCTGAGCAGCACGTTTGTGACGGGCAGCGGCCAGTTTATGATCTGCAATCTTTGGCTGGCGGGCGTACCGGCACCTTCGATTATCGCGAGCGTCGCCGCCATCTCCTCGCGCTTCGCTCTTTACTCGGCATCGATCGCACCCCATCTGGCGGGCGCCTCGAAGCGTCAGACGCTGGCTGTTGCCGCGACGCTCACCGAGGAGGCATACGGCATCTCGCTTGCCAAGCTGGTTGAGGGGGAGGATTGGGGCCCGCGCGAATCCTTCGTGCTCAACGTGATCCTCATCGCGACATGGGGCGCTTCGTGCACGATGGGTGCCATCGTCGGTGCCGTTGTCGATGTTCCCACCGCTATTGCGAGTTTCGTCTGCACGTCGCTCTTTATCTGTCTACTCTTTTCGCAGCGGCTGTCGCGCGGCAACGTTGTCGCGGCGGTTTCGGGCGCGGTGTCCGTCGCCGTATGCAAGTTCTTGGGCCTCACGAATATTGCCGTGCCGGCAAGCGTCGTGGTCGGCATTGCCATTGCGCTGGCGTGCGATGCTGTATTAGACGGAAGAGGTGCCCGCGATGCCCGTTAACGAGTTCTTGGTTCTGTGGCTGTCGTCGTGGGCTGCTATCGCGTTCTTTCGCATCGCGCCGGCGTTTGCCTTGCGCGGGAGAACGCTGTCGCCCCGCATTACCGAGGCCCTGGGTTATATCCCGCCCGCTGCCTTTGCCGCGCTGGTCGCCAACGACTTGGTGAGCCCCGGGGCGTTCGACGCGGGACTCTGGCCTGCCTTGGTTCCCTGGATTGCGGCTGCCGGCGTCGTGGTGGTGGCAATCAGGACAAAGTCGATGTTGTGGTGCTGTGTTTCGGGCATCGTGCTCTATATCGTTTTGAGCCTCGTATAAGAGCGGGACACGTTTAGCATCCCGGCCAACGAATCCAATTTTTCACCGAGCTGGTCTATTTCTTCTGGTACCATGGTCAAACTTTACTGTAGCAAAGCGTGACGTGGGCTTTTGTACCCCGTCAGCGGAAATGGGGGTTTCATGGCACAGGAAGCGACCGCCAACGAGCAAAAGAAATTCAAGGTCCCGCGCATCCCGGGCGACATCATGATCTATCCGATGATCGTCGGTCTTTTGCTCAACACCTTCTGCCCGCAGGTTTTTGAGATCGGCGGTTTCTTTACGGCTGCCTGCCGCGGTGGCTCCAATACCATCGTCGCCGCGATCCTGCTGTTTGTGGGCGCCGGCATCAGCTTTAAGTCCACGCCGGGTGCCATCAAGACCGGTATCGTCGTGCTGATCCCCAAGCTGGTCGTCGCAGCGGCTCTCGGCCTGGGCGTGGCATATTTCTTTAACGACAACTTCCTGGGTCTGAGCTCCGTGTCTATCATCGGCGGCATCACGTTTTGCAACATGGCGCTCTATACGGGCATCATGGGCGAGTTCGGCGATGAGTCCGAGCAGGGCGCCGTCGGTATCCTGTTCTTTACGGCTGGCCCCGCCGTCACGATGATCATCCTCGGTGTTTCCGGCCTCGCCAACATTCCCATTGGCACCATTATCGGCTCCATCTTGCCACTCGTTATTGGCATGGTTCTGGGCAACCTGTTCCCGTTTATCAAGAACCTGCTGGTTCCCGGTGCCAATCCCGCGATTGCCGTCATCGGATTTCAGCTCGGTGCGTCCATGAGCCTGTCGAGCTTTATCACCGGCGGTATTTCCGGCATCTTGCTGGGCCTTGTCACGCTGTTTGTCGTCGGTCCCATCACCTTTGCGTTCGAGCGTCTGTGCGGCGGCAATGGCAAGGCCGCTGTGGCTTGCTCCACCATTGCCGGCACGGCTATGACCACACCGGTTGCCCTCGCCGAGGTCGCACCGCGTTACGCCGAGCTTGCGCCCACCGCGTACGCTCAGATCGCCACCGCCGTTATCATCACGGCGATCATGGCTCCGATTCTGACTGGCTGGGTCGACAAGAAGTTCTGCCAAGGCAAGGAGGATCTGTCGCCTGTCGGTGTCGAGGCCATCGAGGAGGCCGTCGCGACTGACATCGATGGCGAGTAGCAATCGATACCCATCAATGATGCCGGCGTGTGCAATTCGCGCCGTATGGGCGCCCGAACAGAAACTGTTTTGCAGTGATGTTCGGGCGCTCTGCTATTATCCCCTTTACCCCTGCGGAGTAAAGGGGTGTTTATTGCCCTGATTCGAATTGGGCGATTCTGACCACTTGGGTATTGAAGGGATGGCGCTAGTGGTTAAGGCACTCAAGATTGAGATATTCGTGCTATGCATGATTGTTCTTATCGGGCTTGCCGTGCGAAGTCGTTGCTCCTTGTTCTCGAGCACCCAGCAGCTATTGTTTAGCATGCTTGGCTACACCTCTGCCGCGTACATATTATTCGATATGATCTGGACGCTTTCGGACGGTGTGGACGGCACGTTGGGCATTGCTGCCAACTGGATTTCCAACGCGGTTTCGTTTTCGCTCTTTGCTATCGCGTGTCTCATTTGGTTTATCTATTCCGAGACGGTGCAGGGTTCTCGTCTTTTGACCTCGCGCTATAGGGTGGTGCTTGTAGCGTTGCCTACGGCTCTGGTGGTCGTGCTGGCGTTTACCAGTTACTGGACGCACGCCCTGTTCTATATCGATTCGCAGGGCGTGTATCGTCGCGGCTTTGCCTATATGATCCAGCCCATCGTCAGCTACTGTTACGTTATACATACGTCCCTGCATGCGTTTGTGCAATCTCGCAGGGTCGAGAGCCTGCAGACGAAGGCCATCTATCGAACCTTGGCATTTTTCGCCATTCCGGCCCTGGTGGGCGGTACCTTTCAGGTCGTATACTCGGTGCCCGGCCTTTGTGTCGGCATAATGATTAGCATGTTGCTGCTTTACATCATCTACCAGGAGCAGCTCATCTCGACCGACCCGTTGACTGGACTTAACAATCGCAACCGTTTTGAGACCTATATGCTGTCGCTCTTCTCAAATGTGGATCAGGCCGAAGATGTATATCTGCTTATGATGGACGCCGACGGCTTTAAGCAGATTAACGATCGCTATGGGCATGTGGAGGGCGACCACGCTCTTCAGGTCATATCCGCTGCGCTCAAAGAAGTCTGCTCGGCGTCTGGCGGCTTTATCGCACGTTATGGCGGCGATGAGTTCGTGGTGCTCCAAAAGGCGACGGTGGAGCAGGACATCATAAGCCTGTGTGCGGCAATCAACGATGAGCTCGCACGTGCCGACGTGCCGTATCTGTTGCGGATGTCCATCGGCTACGCACGGGTCGGTGACGGTGTCGATACCTGGCAAGACTTGCTTCGCGCTGCCGATGCGGAGCTCTACCGCGTCAAGGCCGAGAAAAAGAAAGCCGGCGTCCAGATACGCTAGAAAAAGGGGCGCACGCTTGCGTGCGTGGTGGCCTTCAGCTCACCGATGTACTCCATTAAACTAAAGAATGTGAATCTCTCTGCTAAATAAGGGCAGTTCGCTAGGCTTTTTTGGGTTTGTTGACGATGATGATGCCGCTGCAGACCAAGAGCAGGGCAACGATGACGGTAACGGGGCTCGTGCCGGCGCCCTCGCCAAGCAGCAGTGCGCTCAGCAGTACGCCAAAGACCGGGTTCATAAACCCAAAGACCGAGACGCGGCTGACGGGGTTGACGGCAAGCAGGCGCGACCACAGCGAGTAGGCGACCGCGGAGATAAGCGCCATGTAGATGATGAGCACGATGGCGGGGACAATCGCCGTGGGGGAGAGCGCGCCACCCATCAAAAAGCCGATGGCGGTGAGGACCAGGCCGCCGACCAAGAACTGCCACCCGGCAAGCAAGACGCCGTCGTGCTTGCGCGAGAAGATGCCGATCAGGCAGGTCGAAAGAGCACCCGCGACAGTGGAGGCTAGGATAAAGCCCTCGCCATCGAGCCTGAAGCCAAAGGTGCCATCTGCGCCCGAGAGGTTGACGAGCGCGACGCCGGCAAAGCCCAGCGAACAGCCAAGCACCTTGGCCGTATTGAGCTTCTCGGTGTGAAATGCCAGGGCGGCAAAGAGGATTGCGAGGAAGTTGGCGCTGGCCTCGATGATGGAGCTCGACATGGCGCTGGCGCGCGAGAGGCCCAGATAGAAAAAGAAGTACTGCCCGATAGTCTGGAAGAGCGACAAGACAAAGATGGGCTTGATGTCGCGAGCCTGCGGAATGAGGGGGCGGCGTTGGGCCGCACTCATCCCAACGATAACCAGGGCGCCGGCAAGCGTGAAGCGCAAGCCCGCAAAGAGCAGCTGCGAGGCGCTATCGTGCGCCGGGATACCAAAGAGTGCGTAGCCGATCTTGATGCAGGGAAAGGTCGACCCCCAGAGCGCGCAACAAACAAGGCAGCCCAGGATGAGTCCGGGCAGGGTGGCGAGATACGGCTTGCGGCTTTCCATGGTGTCCTTCCTGTATGCGCGAAGCAAAAAAGAACCCGCCACCGGGTGTGCCGGTGGCGGGTGTTGTTACCCGAGGGGATTGTACCCGATGGGAAAGCTTTAAGCGAAGTAGGCTACGCCGCTCTCAAAGATCGGCATGAACTTGTCGCCGGGGACATGCTCGGGCACGTTGCGGTACAGGTTGTCGCCGCGACGCTCGGCATGGCCCATCTTGCCCAGGACGCGGCCGTCGGGGCTCGTGATGCCCTCGATGGCAAGTGCGGAGCCGTTGGGGTTGATGGAAAGGTCCATGCTCGGCTTGCCGTCCTCGCCCACGTACTGCGTGGCGACCTGGCCGTTGGCGATCAGCTGGGCGAGCACCTCGTCGTTGGCGACAAAGCGGCCCTCGCCGTGGCTGATGGCGACGGTGTAGGGGTCGTCGAGGCTGCACTGCGACAGCCACGGGGACAGGTTGGACGAGATGCGGGTGCGCACCAGGCGGCTCTGATGGCGACCGATGGTGTTGAACGTCAGCGTGGGCGCATCGGGCGTGGCGTCGACGATGTCGCCGTAGGGCACCAGGCCGAGCTTGACCAGAGCCTGGAAGCCGTTGCAGATGCCCAGCATCAGGCCGTCGCGGGCCTTGAGCAGGTCGCGGACTGCCTCGGTGACCTCGGGAGCGCGGAAGAACGCCGTGATGAACTTGGCGGAGCCATCGGGCTCGTCACCGCCCGAGAAGCCACCGGGGATCATGACGATCTGGCTTGCACGGATGCGGCGGGTGAGCTCGTGGGTGCTCTCGGCGACGGCCTCGGGCGTGAGGTTGTTGATCACGAAGGTGTCGGCCTCGGCACCGGCGGCACGGAAGGCGCGGGCGCTGTCGTACTCGCAGTTGTTGCCGGGGAACACGGGGATGATTACGCGCGGGCGGGCGATCTTGGCGCCGCCGTACACGTGGATATCCTTGGCGCGGAAGTCGATGGTCTCGACCTCGGCGGTCTCGCCGGTGCTGCGGTAGGCGAAGACGCCCTCGATGCCGCTCTCCCAGGCCTCCTGGAGCTCAGCGAGCTCGATGACTTCGGAGCCGGTGTCGATGACATAGCCCTCGACGGTGGTACCCAGGGGCTCGACGACAACGCCGTCGGCGACCTCGGGCAGCTCGGCGTCCTCGGCGAGCTCGACGATAAAGCTGCCGTAGAGCGGGGTGAAGAGGCTCTCCACGTCCACGTCCTCGGCAAGCTCGATGCCGATCTGGTTGCCGACGCACATCTTAAAGAGGCTCTCGACGCCGCAGCCGTAGCCGGGCGTGGAGACGGCCAGGGCGTCGCCGTTGGCGGTGAGCGCCTCGACGGCGTCAAACGCGGCGAGCAGCTGCTGAGCGTCGGGGCGGTAGTCCTCACCATAGGTGGCGGGGGCGATGCGCACGACGCGATGCGTCAGACCCTTGAACTCGGGCGAGACGGCACGGGCGGCCTTGCCCACGGCCACAGCGAAGCTGATCAGGGTCGGCGGAACGTTGAGCTCACCGGCCTCGTCCTCAAACGAGCCGCTCATAGAGTCCTTGCCGCCGATGGCACCGGCACCCAGATCGACTTGGGCCATAAGGGCGCCCAGGACGGCTGCCATGGGCTTGCCCCAGCGCTCGGCCTCGGTGCGCAGACGCTCGAAGTACTCCTGGAAGGAGAGATAGGCACGCTTGTGCTCAAAGCCGGCAGCCACGAGCTTGGCGATGGACTCAACCACGGACAGGTAGGCGCCCGCAAACTGGTCGGCCTCCATCAGGTAGGGGTTGAAGCCCCATGCCATAGCGCTCGCCGTGGTGGTCTCGCCGTCCACGGGGAACTTGGCAACCATGGCCGAGCTCGGGGTGAGCTGCGTCTTGCCGCCAAAGGGCATGAGCACGGTTGCGGCACCGATGGTGGAGTCGAAGCGCTCGGACAGGCCCTTGTTGGAGGCGACGTTGAGGTCAGTGACAAGCGAGGTCATGCGCTCGGCAAGCGTGGTGCCGGCCCAGCTGGGCTGCCACACGCTGCGGGCGCAGACGTGGGCGACCTGGTGCTTGGGCGCGCCGTTGGAGTTGAGGAACTCGCGGGACAGATCGACGATGGCGACACCGTTCCAGGCCATGCGCATGCGCGGCTCGGCGGTAACCTCGGCGATAACGGTCGCCTCGAGGTTCTCCTCGGCGGCGTAGCCCATGAACTCCTCGACGTCACCGTCGGCGACGGCGCAGGCCATGCGCTCCTGGGACTCGGAAATGGCGAGCTCGGTGCCGTCCAGGCCGTCGTACTTCTTGGTCACGGTGTCCAGGTCGACATACAGGCCGTCGGCAAGCTCGCCCACGGCGACCGAGACGCCGCCGGCGCCAAAGTCGTTGCAGCGCTTGATCAGGCGGCAGGCGTCGCCGCGGCGGAACAGACGCTGCAGCTTGCGCTCGACCGGGGCGTTGCCCTTCTGGACCTCGGCGCCCGAGGTCTCGATGGACTCGGTGTTCTGGGTCTTGGAGGAGCCGGTGGCGCCGCCGATGCCGTCACGGCCGGTGCGGCCGCCCAGCAGGATGATCTTGTCAGTGGGGGCGGGGCACTCGCGACGCACGTGGTTTGCCGGGGTAGCGCCCACGACGGCGCCGACCTCCATGCGCTTGGCAACGTAGCCGGGGTGATAGAGCTCGTTGACCTGGCCGGTGGCAAGGCCGATCTGGTTGCCGTAGCTGGAGTAGCCGGCGGCAGCGGTGGTTACGAGCTTGCGCTGCGGCAGCTTGCCCTCGAGCGTCTCGGACACGGGGACGGTGGGGTCGCCGGCGCCGGTGACACGCATGGCCTGGTACACGTAGCTGCGGCCCGACAGCGGGTCGCGGATGGCACCGCCCACGCAGGTGGCGGCACCGCCGAAGGGCTCGATCTCGGTCGGGTGGTTGTGGGTCTCGTTCTTAAAGAGGAACAGCCAGTCCTGGTCCTCGCCGTCGACATCGACCTTCACCTTGACGGTGCAGGCGTTGATCTCCTCGGACTCGTCGACATCGGTCATGACGCCGGTCTTCTTGAGGTACTTGGCGCCGATGGTGCCCATGTCCATGAGGCAGACGGGCTTGGTGTCGCGACCGAGTTCGTGGCGCATCTCCATGTAGCGGTCGAAGGCCTGCTGCACCACGGCGTCGTCGATCGTCACGTCGTCCAGGACGGTGCCGAAGGTGGTGTGGCGGCAGTGATCGGACCAGTAGGTGTCGATCACGCGGATCTCGGTGATGGTGGGGTCGCGATCCTCATCGCGGAAGTACTGCTGGCAGAAGGCGATGTCCGCCTCGTCCATGGCAAGGCCGCGCTCGGAAATAAAGGCGGCAAGGCCGGCTTCGTCGAGCTCGCGGAAACCGTCGAGCACCTCGACGGGCTGGGGCTCGGGGGTCTCCATGTACAGCGTCTCGGGCAGGTCGAGCGAGGCGATGCGCGCCTCGACGGGGTTCACCACGTAGTGCTTGATGGCATCGATGGCGGCCTCGTCCAGAGCGCCCGAGATCATATAGACCTTGGCGGAGCGCACGGCGGGGCGCTCGCCCTGGCTGATGAGCTGCACGCACTCGCTGGCGGAGTCGGCGCGCTGGTCAAACTGGCCAGGCAGGAATTCGACGGCAAAGACGGCGCCATCGCTTGCGGGGAGCTCGTCGTAGGTCACATCGACCTGGGGCTCGCTAAAGACGGTCGGCACGCAGGACCGGAAAAGCTCCTTGTCGATGCCCTCGACGTCGTAGCGGTTGATAATCCTCAGGGCCTCGATGCCCTTGATGCCGAGAATTTCGGTCAGCTCGCCCTTGAGCTGCTGAGCCTCGACGTCGAACCCGGGTTTCTTCTCCACGTAGATACGAGAGACCATTGGTTCCTGCCTTCCTGATCGGTTGGGCGTACGGTACGGTATGCGGCAGCGGTCGGTTTGCGGGGTCTGCCCTGCGGTCGCCTTGAGCCACATGTTTGTAAACCTCACTATGATACGACAGCTCGCGGCGCGTTGAGGACGGCGAGGGTGCTACAGTGAAGCGCAAACAAGAGAAAGGCATCACATGGCATTCGTTTCGCTCGCCATCATCGCACTCGTGGCCTTTGCGAGTCCTTTTATCGCCTCGGCGATTCCCGGAAAACCCGTTCCCGAGACGGTCTTTTTGCTCGTGCTCGGCGCGGTACTGGGACCCCATATGCTCGGCGTCATCCATGTAGATGCTGAGGTCTCGCTGGTGTCCGAGCTGGGCCTGGCCTTTTTGTTCCTGCTTGCCGGCTTTGAGATCGACCCCAAGAGCATCACGGGCGTCGAGGGGCGCTACGGCTTGGCGACGTGGGTCGTCACGTTTGGTATCGCCTGGCTTGCCGTGCGCTTTACCCCGTGGTTCTCAGTCAGTCATTTCGACGGTATCGCCGTGACGCTTGCCCTCACTTCGACGGCGCTCGGTACGCTTGTGCCCATCATGCGTGAGCGCTCGCTCACCGGCACGCGCGTGGGCGACTCGATTCTCGCGTATGGCACTTGGGGCGAGCTCGGTCCCGTGCTCGCCATGTCGGTGCTGTTGTCTGCCCGCACTGGCATCCAAACGCTCGTTATCCTTGGCTTGTTTGCGGTGGTTTGCGTGTTGCTGGCCGTGGTCCCGAGCCGCTCCAAGCGCGTCGGCAGCCGCTTCTTTGCATTTGTTGAGGAGCGCGCCGATACCACGTCGCAGACCTTCGTGCGCCTGACGGTGCTCATCCTGGTCACGCTCGTGGCATTCTCGGCTGTCTTTGATCTCGACATCGTGTTGGGTTCTTTTGCCGCTGGCTTTGTCCTGCGCTATATCATCCCCGAGGGCAACCATACGCTCGAGACCAAGCTCGACGGTCTGGCCTACGGTTTTTTGATTCCGGTGTTCTTTACCGTGTCGGGCGCAAAGATCGACCTGACGGCCGTGGCGTCGCGCCCGGGCTTGCTCGCGGGCTTTATCGTGGCGTTGTTGATTATTCGTGCCGTGCCCATTCTTATTTCCATGAGCATTTGTCCTGCGACGCGCGATGTGTCGGCGTATGGTCGCATTACCGTGGCCCTGTACTGCACCACGGCGCTGCCGATCATCGTTGCCGTTACGAGCGTTGCCGTCAACGCGGGCACGCTGTCGCAAGATATTGCGTCGGTCATGGTTGCCGCCGGTGCCATCACGGTGTTCTTGATGCCATTGCTCGCGCAGCTCTTCTACCGCGTGGTGGATGCCGCACCGGTCGCCGCCGTGGCAGAGGTTGCCGAGCATCCATCCGATGCGCTCGACATCTTGCGCGCCCACCACGACCTAGCGAGCTTGCTCGCGCGCGAGCACGAGCTGCTGACCTCGCATGGCCATGGTCGCGTATTCGAGGGCCTGCCTACGCTCGATACGATTGCCGAGCGTCTTTCCGCCGAGGCAGCGAGCGGCCACATCGATGCCCGCATCGTGGACGCGGCGCACCTGCTTGCCGATAAGACCTATGGAGACGAGGTCGACCCGTCCGAGCTGACTCCGCGTGAGCGCCGCCGCCTGGAGCGCGCCAAGCTCGCTGTGCGCGAATACCGCCGCCGCATGCTGGAGCTCTATGCGCGCGAAGAAGCCGAAGACGACGACGGTAAGTAGTCGATACTTTCTCGGGGAAGCCGCGTCCCGCTTTGAAGGCTCGGAACGGGATGTGGTTTCCGCAAGGAGGTCCTGGGGGAAACCGTGCCCCGTTCTGATCCGAAATACTGGGACATAGCTTCCCTTTCATAACAGGAGAAGGCGCGCTGTCTGTAGTTGATTCAGACGGCGCGCCTTTTTGGTTGAGCTATGTTGAAACTTGAAGCCAAAGCTTGTGGCTCCTTAGGAGCGGGCGGCTCCGTCGACGGGGAGCACGGCGCCCGTGACATAGGAGGACATGTCGCTCGCCAGGAAAACAAAGGCGTTGGCGACATCCTCGGGCTCGCCCATACGACCCAGCGGAATGGTGGCGATGATGGGCTTGATGACCTCTTCGGGCAGGTTGGCGACCATGTCGGTCTTAGTCACGCCGGGGGCGACGGCGTTGACGCGGATGCCCATGGGAGCGAGCTCGCGCGAGAGCGACTGGACCATACCGTTGACGGCAAACTTGGACGTGGGGTAACCGACGCCGGAGGGCTGGCCGTACTTGGCGACCATCGAGCTTGTGGTAGTGATGGTGCCGCCGTGGCCGGCCTCGGTCATGATCTTGGCGGCAGCCTGGTGGCCATTAAAGACGGCGACGACGTTAAGGTCCATGACCTTTGCGAACTCCTCGGCCGTATAGTTAAGGAGCGGCGAGCGCTGGGAGATGCCGGCATTGTTGACGACCGTGTCCAAGCCGCCCATGTCAGCGGCAGCCTGGGTAAAGGCCTCGGTCACGGCTTCGAGCGAGGTGAGATCGCAGGAGCGACCCCAGACCTTGGCGTTGGGATAGGCGGCTGTCAGCTTCTCAACGGCCGTGTCGGCAGTCTCCTGGCGCGAGCCAAAGACGGTGACGGCAGCGCCTTCCTCGATAAAACGGCAGGCGATGGCATAGCCGATACCGCGTGTGCCTCCGGTGATGATTGCTTTCTTGCCCTCGAGCAACATGGTGCTTCCTCTCATCGCGGGCGGACATTCGCAGCACAGCGTAGCGGTAGTCGGAATCGGCCGCGTTTGCATATCGGTGAACGGTAGCCCGCGTTACCGATGAGCGGCTCGCGCAAATGTGCTTTGCCGTTGTGCTTAGGGCAGGTGACAAAAGGGCTCCCGTCCCACATCGGACGGGAGCCCTCAAGGCGCGTATTGCTAGGCGAGCGTTGGGCTAGTTCGCCATGACGCCTTCGGTCCAAGCCTCAACGTCCTCGATGCGCAGGACGTTGGCGACCTCGGCCACGCAGCCGACGCTGGCAAGCTCGGCGGCGGCAGCCTGGACGTCCTTCTCGAGCGCGCGGTGCGTCAGGAAGATGACCGAGCAGGCCTCGCTGACGCCCGACTTGCCGTCCTCGACCTGGTTGATGAGCGAGATCGAGATGTTATGCTTGGCAAAGATGTCGACCGTCTCGGACAGGGCGCCCACGCGGTCGGCGACCTTCAGGCGCACATAGTACTTGGTCTGGAGCTCGTCCATGGGCTTAAAGGCGAGGTTGTGGCCATAGGGCTCAATCTCGGGCAGCGGAGCCACGCCGCGGCTGATCTGCTCGGAGAGCGACAGGATATCGCCCACGACGGCGCTCGCGGTGGGGAAGGAGCCTGCGCCCGCGCCGTAGAACATGGTCTCGCCCACGGCGTCGCCTACCACGTAGACGGCGTTCATGGCGCCGTTGACCTTGGCGAGCATATGGTCTGCGGGGATCAGCGTGGGATGCACGCGAACGTCGACGCCAGCGTCGGTGTTGCGGGCGATGCCGAGCAGTTTGATGGTGTAGCCGAGCTCGCGGGCCTGGGCGATGTCCTCGGCGCCGATGGTGCGGATACCCTGCTGGTACACATCATCGGTGGTAACGCGGGTGCCAAAGCCGATGGAGGCGAGGATGGCCGTCTTGCTGGCGGCATCGAAGCCGTCGACGTCGGCGGACGGGTCGGCCTCGGCATAGCCCTTAGCCTGTGCGTCGGCGAGCACGTCAGCGTAATCGGCGCCCTCGGCGTCCATGCGCGACAGGATGTAGTTGGTGGTGCCGTTGAGGATGCCGGCGATGGTCAGGATCTTGTTACCCACCAGGTCGTGCTCGAGTGTGCTGACAATGGGGATGCCGCCACCGCAGCTGGCCTCGCACTTAATCTGCACGCCGCACGCACGCGCCTTCTCGGCAAGCGTCTCGACGTGACGGCCCAGCAGGGCCTTGTTGGCAGAGACGACGTGCTTGCCGTGCTCAAAGGCGGTGGTGAAGATCTCAGTCGCGGGGTGCTCGCCGCCGATGAGTTCGACGACGATATCGACGGCTGGGTCGGTGACGACGTCATGCCAGTCACTCGTAAAGGCCTCGCGCTCAATACCGGCTGCCTCGGCCTGCTCCCAGGCAAGCGCGCAGGCGCGGGTCAGCTTAAGGTCGATGCCGTAGGCTGCCAGGTACTCATCGTGGTGGCTCTTGATCAGACGGGCCACGCCGCCGCCGACGGTTCCCAGACCGATCAGACCGACGTTCACGGTGCGCAGGGATTCGCTCATAGATAGCTCCTTCGTGCATCTTATGGATGGATTAACCGCTTAAAGGTTGAGTGCATTCTAGCGTGAACCGGGGGCGCGTGCTCGCCAGGCAACAGGAGCCGCACAAAACGGCACCCCCGAAACGCTGCGGAAACATTGGAAACACGCTCGCTACAAACGGACTTCCGTAACAAACTGTCAACGTTTGCGCCATAAGGTTTGCCCTGTACCGCAAGACGGCCGCACCGCGGCCAGCGAAAAAGGGGGACACCATGTTCAACATCAACAGCACGCTCAGCCGTAGGAACTTTCTCGCCGGCGCTGCGGCGCTCGGCAGCACCGCCGCACTCGCTGGTTGCTCGTCGGGTGGCTCGGACGGCGGCACCGCCGATGACGGCAAGACCTTCAAGATCGGTGTCATCGGCCCTCGGACCGGCGCCGCGGCAACCTATGGCGTTTCGGCCGAGAAGGGTGCCAAGCTTGCCGCCAAGGATTTCTCGACCAAGGACCTCAAACTCTCGCTTAAGTCCGAGGATGACGTCGCCGACGGCGAGAAGGCTATCAACGCTTTCAATACCCTGTGCGACTGGGGCATGCAGGCGCTCGTCGGCCCCGTCACGACTGGTGCCGCCGTCGCTGTCTCGGGCGAGATCGCCGACGATATGCTCATGGTCACGCCCTCTGCTTCGTCCCTCGACGTCACCAAGGACAAGACCACGGTTTTCCAGGTTTGCTTTACCGACCCCACCATGGGCGCGAGTGCTGCCAAGTTTTTGGCCGAGAAGTATGCAGACGCCAAGATCGCCCTGTTCTACAACTCCGGCGATACGTACAGCTCGGGTGTTGCCGATGCCTTTGCCGAGCAGGCCAAGGAGTCCAAACTTGATATCGTCGATACCGAGACCTTTAAGGACGACTCCTCCACGAGCTTTACCAACCAGCTCACCAAGGCCAAGGAGGCCGGCGCCACGCTCATCTTTGCGCCGATCTACTACACGCCGGCGTCCGTTTTGCTCAAGAACGCCAAGGACATGGGATACGACATGACCCTCATGGGTACCGACGGCATGGACGGCCTGCTCTCCGTTGAGGGCTTCGACACCTCCCTTGCCGAGGGCGTGCTGCTCATGACCCCGTTCTCTGCCGACGATGAGAAGAACGCCGACTTTGTCAAGGCATATAAGGACGCCTACGACGAGACGCCCAACCAGTTTGCCGCCGATGCCTATGACTGCGTCCATGCGATTGTCGAGGCTATCGATAAGGCAGATATCGATATTACGGCCGACGGCGCCGACATTGCCGGCGACCTCGCCAAGGCCATGCGTAAAATCAAGATCGAGGGCCTGACGGGCGAGCTCACGTGGAACGACGAGGGCCAAGTCGAAAAGCCTGCTACGGCCTATGTGATTCAGGACGGCAAGTACATCGCTGCCTAAGTGCGCATAAAACGCGACCGGTGAGGCTGTATTATTCAGGGCAGGGACGCTTGTAACAGAATGGAAACATTACTTTTACATAATAAAGTGGCATTACTGCATAAAATAATAGAAATACGCAGAAACATGGATAAATGAACAAATCCAAAGAAAAGTTGAAATAATCGCCACTTTTCCTAACTAAAGCGTCTACTATTTTGCGAACGCCGAACACGGCGAAGGATGGCCTGTCGGGTAACCAAAACCCGACGAGATTTGAGAGGAGAGCCGCATGTCGAGCCTCACCGGTAAGTCATTGAACCCTGTTATGAATCGCAGGAGTGTTATCGCGAGCGCAGCAGGTCTGGGGGCGATGTCCATTCTAGCTGGCTGCTCCTCCAACGGCGGCGACAGCGGTTCCGCTTCGGGCGACGCTTCGTTTAAGATCGGCACCATCGGCCCGCTGACCGGCGCCAACGCGTCCTACGGCAAGTCCGTTACCCAGGGTGTCGAGCTTGGCTGCAAGGATTTCTCGACCAAGGAGCTGCCGCTTGCCAGCAAGGCCGAGGATGACCAGGCCGATGGCGAGAAGGCCGTCAACGCCTTCAACACCCTGCTCGACTGGGGCATGCAGGCCCTCGTCGGCCCGACCACCACGGGTGCGTCGGTTGCCGTTGCCGCAGAGTGTGGTAACGACCCCAAGACGTTCATGATCACCCCGTCCGCGTCCTCCGAGGACGTCACCGACGGCAAGGATTGCGTCTTCCAGGTTTGCTTCACCGACCCCAACCAGGGTGTCAACGCTGCCAAGTTCCTGGCGCAGAAGTATGCGGACGAGAAGTTCGTGCTGTTCTATAACTCCGGCGACGCCTATTCTTCGGGTATCGCAGATTCCTTTAAGGCCCAGGCCGCTGAGTCCAAGCTCGAGGTTGTTGACGAGGAGACCTTTAAGGACGACTCCGCCACGAGCTTTACCAACCAGCTGACCAAGGCCAAGCAGGCCGGCGCCACCATGATCTTTGCGCCGATCTACTACACGCCGGCGTCCGTCCTGCTCAAGAATGCCAAGGACATGGGCTACAACGTCAAGATGATGGGCTGCGACGGCATGGACGGCATCCTGGGCGTTGAGGGCTTCGACACCTCTCTTGCCGAGGGTCTGCTGCTCATGACCCCGTTCTCCGCCGACGACGAGAAGAACGCCGACTTCGTCAACGCTTACAAGGATAAGTACGGCGATACTCCCGACCAGTTTGCCGCCGACGCCTACGACGGCGTGCACGCGGTGGCCGAGGCCCTCAAGGAGGCCGGTCTTGGTGTCGACGCCGACCCGACCGAGGTCGCCGAGAAGCTGCCCAAGGCTATGCTCAAGATTACCGTTGACGGTCTGACCGGCAAGCTCACCTGGAACGATAAGGGCCAGGTCCAGAAGGACCCCACGGCGTACGTCATCACCGATGGCAAGTACGTACAGGCCTAATAGACCGCCTTACATAGAGCGGTTTTGATCCCAAGCAGGGGAGGTTTTGGCCTTCCCTGCTTGCTTGGTATCTAGGGACAGTGTAACGTCCCTGTTTCATACATTAACTGGAAACCTATTCGAAAGGGGGATGTGGAACATGACGGTCTTTATCCAATACCTGGTCAACGGCCTGTCCATGGGCAGCGTCTACGCCATCATCGCGTTGGGCTACACCATGGTCTATGGCATCGCCAAGATGCTGAACTTCGCTCACGGCGACGTCATCATGGTCGGTGCCTATGTCTCGTTCTGTGCCACGTCGTATCTCGGCCTCCCGGGCTGGGCATCTGTAATTCTCTCTTGTGTGGTCTGTACCGTTCTCGGTGTTCTCATCGAGGGCCTGGCATACAAGCCGCTGCGTCAGGCGGGCCCGCTGGCCGTTCTGATCACGGCCATCGGCGTGTCTTACTTCCTGCAGAACGCCGCACAGCTTCTGTGGGGCGCCACGCCCAAGAACTTCACTTCGCTCGTCACCTTCCAGGTGCCGGAGTTCTTGGCCAAGTTCAATGTAAGCGCCGTCTCGCTCGTCACCATCGTCGCCTGCCTGGTTATCATGGCCGGCCTGATGTTCTTTACAGGTAAGACCAAGATGGGTAAAGCCATGCGCGCCGTGTCCGAGGACAAGGCTGCCGCTCAGCTCATGGGCATCAACGTCAACCGTACCATCTCGATGACGTTTGCCATCGGCTCTGCCCTTGCTGCCATCGCCGGCGTGCTGCTGTGCTCCTACTCGCCGGTGCTGCAGCCCACGACGGGTGCCATGCCTGGCATCAAGGCCTTCGACGCCGCCGTCTTCGGCGGTATCGGCTCCATCCCCGGCGCCTTTGTCGGTGGCATTCTCATCGGCATCATCGAAGCGATGGCGCAGGCCTATATTTCCACGAGCCTTGCCAACTCCATCGTCTTTGGTGTTCTGATCATTGTCCTGCTCGTCAAGCCTGCCGGCCTCTTGGGCAAGTACGTCCCCGAGAAGGTGTAGGTGAGCGTTATGAAGTTTCTTAAAGACAAGCAGACGCGTCACGACTTTGTCACGTACGCCATGTGCCTTGTGGCGTTCGCCATCGTGTTCTTTATGCAGTCCAACCATATGATTCCGCGCATGATCGCCGGTCAGCTGGTTCCCATCACGGCCTATATCGTCATGGCCATCTCCCTTAACCTCGTCGTCGGCATCGCGGGCGACTTGTCGCTGGGCCACGCGGGCTTTATGAGCGTCGGCGCCTATACGGGCATCGTTACCGCGGTCGCGCTGGAGAGCGCCGTTCCCTCCGATCCGGTGCGCCTTATCATCAGCATCGTGGTCGGTGCCATCGCTGCCGCCATCCTGGGCTTCTTGATCGGCATCCCGGTCCTTCGCCTGAGCGGCGATTACCTGGCTATCGTGACGCTGGCCTTTGGCGAGATCATCAAAGAGATCGTCACCTGCCTTATCGTGGGCGTCGACTCCCGCGGCCTGCATGTGATCTTTAACATCACAGGTAACTCCACGATCGACGACCTGCACCTGCTCGAGGACGGCACCGCCATCATCAAGGGCGCGCAGGGCGCATCGGGCGTGTCGACGTACTCGACCTTCCTCGCCGGTGCCATCCTGGTCATGGTCGCACTCGTGATCGTGCTCAACCTGGTTCGCAGCCGTACCGGCCGTGCCATTATGGCCGTGCGCGACAACAAGATCGCTGCCGAGTCCGTGGGCATCTCCGTCACCGAGTACCGCATGATCGCCTTCGTGGTTTCCGCCGCTCTCGCCGGCGCTGCCGGAGCCCTCTTCGGCGGTAACTTCTCGCAGCTTTCCGCCACCAAGTTCGACTTCAACACGTCCATCCTCATCCTGGTGTTCGTGGTCCTGGGCGGTCTGGGCAATATGCGCGGCTCCGTCATCGCGGCGGCGTTGCTCACGGTGCTTCCCGAGCTGCTCCGTCAGTTCTCGGACTACCGCATGCTCATCTACGCCATCGTGCTGATTCTGGTCATGATCTTTACCAACAACCCGCAGCTCAAGTCGTTCTTCGCACGCATTAAGGACCGCTTTGCTTCCAAGAAGGAGGTGGCAGCCGATGCCCAGTAAGTTTGAGTTCAACAAGGGCAAGATGGTCCCGTATCCTTCTGGCGCCATCGTTCCCGACCGCGACCTGGGCCAGCGCCCGGCGCTCGAGTGCATCCACTTGGGCATTGAATTTGGCGGCCTTAAGGCAGTCGACGACTTTAGCCTGACCATCGGTAAGACCGAGATCGCCGGTCTGATCGGTCCCAACGGTGCCGGTAAGACCACGGTCTTCAACCTGCTCACCAAGGTGTACCAGCCCACGCACGGTACTATCCTGCTCGACGGCGAGGACACCTCGGGCAAGTCGGTCTATCAGGTCAACCGTATGGGTATCGCCCGTACGTTCCAGAACATTCGCCTGTTCAACACCATGACGGTGGAGGACAACGTTAAGGTCGGCCTGCACAACCAGGAGCGCTACTCTGGTTTTGAGGGCGTGCTGCGTCTGCCGACGTACTGGAAGCACGAGAAGGCCGCCCACGAGCGCGCCATGGAGCTGCTGTCCATCTTTGATATGGAGCACCTGGCAAACGAGCAGGCCGGCTCGCTGCCTTACGGCGCCCAGCGTCGTCTGGAGATCGTCCGCGCGCTTGCCACCAACCCCAAACTGCTGCTGCTCGACGAGCCTGCCGCCGGCATGAACCCGTCCGAGACCGCGGAGCTCATGGAGAACATCGTCAAGATCCGCGACACCTTTGGCATCGCCATTATGCTTATCGAGCATGATATGTCGCTCGTCATGAACATCTGCGAGGGCATCTGCGTGCTCAACTTTGGTAAGGTCATCGCCAAGGGCACGGCCGAGGAGATCCAGAACAACGATGCCGTAATTGAGGCATATCTGGGCAAGCAGGATAAGGGGGAGAACTAAATGGCAGAGCCGATGCTTTCCGTCTACAACATCAACGTCTGGTACGGCGCTATCCACGCCATCAAGGACATCTCCTTTAACGTCAACGAGGGCGAGATCGTGGCCCTGATCGGCGCGAACGGCGCCGGTAAGTCCACGACGCTTAAAACCGTCTCGGGCCTGCTGCGTTCCAAGACCGGCTCCATCAAGTTTATGGGCGAGGACATTACCCATACGCCTGCCGATAAACTGGTGGGCAAGGGCCTGGCCCAGGTTCCCGAGGGCCGTCGCGCCTTTTTGCAGATGACGGTCGAGGAGAACCTGGAGATGGGCGCCTACACGCAGCCCAAGTCCACGGTGGCTCCGGGCCTTGAGCGCGTCTACGAGCAGTTCCCGCGCCTTAAGGAGCGCCGTCGCCAGGTCGCCGGCACCCTTTCGGGCGGCGAACAGCAGATGCTCGTTATGGGGCGCGCCCTTATGAGCAATCCCAAGCTGCTCATGCTCGATGAGCCTTCCATGGGTCTGGCGCCGATTCTGATTGAGCAGATCTTCCAGATTGTCGAGGACCTGCACAAGGCCGGTACCACGGTGCTTCTGGTCGAGCAAAACGCACAGATGGCTCTTTCCATCGCCACACGCGGCTACGTGCTCGAGACCGGCAAGATTACCATGACCGGCACCGGCCAAGAGCTCCTGCACGACGACAACGTCCGCAAGGCTTACCTGGGCGGCTAGGGACTTCCGCCGTTCTGCCGAACGGCGGACCGGCCGACGCTGCGCGGGCGCCCTGATCGACGTGCCGAAGCTCCTCACCCTTGGGGCTATGCCGCGGTACGAGGCCAGGTGGTCATGGTCCGGGAACCTCGCGATGTCGAATGACACCGCGAGGTTCGCCGCCGTCCTCGGCGGCCTCGACCCCCGAGTGGGCGATCCCCACGCGCTAACGCCTGCAAACAAGGGGATTGCCAAGACGCCGCCGGGCACCTCCGTCATAGACGTGGAAGTGCGGCCGCGCTGAAGCACTGCGCGGTGTCTGCTCGCTTATGTGCGCATCACGAAGGAAGACCAGATCGGTGAGCGGGATTGGCCCGAAGTCGAGAGATTCCCATCAGCCTCTCGTCGGTCGATGACCGGTTCACCACGCAGGAAGAGCGTGACGGAAGGTCTCGCAAAAAGGCTCCGAGCGCGGCGTGCTCATGCCCGTCGTGGTGCGCCCGAAGGGGGGGGGACGGCTGCTACGAGCTCGATCATTTGCGAGGAGAAGACGAACCAGTCGTTGCAGATCCAATATGGATCTCGCCGACCTCGGCAAGCTGCTCGATGAGTGGAAGCCCTGTCGGGTCGTCTATTTCAACACCACCCAGAATGATGGTGTCATCGCGCAGGTCGATCTGCGTGTTGAGCACAGCGAGGTTAAAGCCGGAGGCCACAAATCCGATAGCAGCCAGGACGAGCCCCGTGGCAACAAGCCCACCCGCTACGGCAAGGTAAATCCTTTTTACGCTGGACATGTTTGCACTCCTTCCTATGCCGTGAGCGGCGCCGCTTCGGCGCCCATGCGGCTCTTATTGTCTCGATCTTTCCAGAAGGGCGAAACGGCTTTCTTCGCCCAAAGGGCAGAGAGGCGCGCGATCTGCTTGGACGCCGTCCAGGCGCCGGCTCCCGTGAGGAGCGCCACACCGATGGAAGCGAATCCCATTCCCATCGAGGCCAAAACGTACGGAACATGCCCGATAATGATGCCGTCCACGGCGAACAGGAGCCCTACCAGGCCCGCGCCCCCGAATGCCGCGGCCACGATCCACACGCAGAGCGCAAGAACCCAAATACAGATGTAGACTGCAGCGGCAACGGCGACGAACGCGAGCAGCAGCGGAATCCATACCGGAGAGCCCACGATGGCGAGCGCCCATAGAAGTGCCGTGCTCTTGCGCTTGGTCCTCGCGATCGCGCGCGGCACGGCGGGCAGTTCGTCGAGCGTTGCCTCGGCGACCTCACCGGGCGTGCCCATGGCGGCCACAGCCTCGGCCTCCGTCATGCCGTCCTCCATACGGTCGGCGATGGCCTCCGCGT
Organism: uncultured Collinsella sp.; assembly: GCA_900542175.1. Classification (GTDB taxonomy): domain Bacteria; phylum Actinomycetota; class Coriobacteriia; order Coriobacteriales; family Coriobacteriaceae; genus Collinsella. Next base: position 54,712 of record UQNC01000006.1, read on the forward strand.
AGAACTCCTGCGTTTCCTTTACCTGATCTGCCGGCAGGCAGGCCAGAAGCTCGCCCAGCCGGTTCAAGAACTCATCGCGCGTCATGGTGCGCCCCCTCCACGTAACGGTAGATCTCCTGCACGGATGGCCATTCGGCGAGGAACTCGGCGATACGCTCGCGCCCGGCGTCCGTGATGCGGTAGTACCTCCGCAGCCGCCCGTTGTGCTCGGCGGAGCGCGCGGTGATGCAGCCCGCCTTCTCCAGGCGCTTGAGCAACGGATAGAGCGTGGATTCCGTGAGCCCCATACTCGCGGGCACGTCCTTCACGATCTGATAGCCGTAGGATTCCTCGCCCGAGACGGCCGCGAGCACGCAGGCCTCGAGGAAGCCGCGCTTCATCTGTGCCTCCATCCGCACACCTCCTTTCGTAGTATACTGTGTAACACCTACTATATGACACATAGTATATGATGTCAACAGTTGTCGTATAGGGAGTCCGGTCTGTCTGTCCCCTGCGGGTACTCATTGGGGACGTACTTAAATGAGTACCCATCGCTCAAGGTGGCACCTGGGGACGTTCCTTATGTGCCGGCACTTTGGGACACTCCTTGTCAAGGTTTTGTTCCATCGTGCGGGTTGCTATTTAACGTGCGACAATGCCGTGTGGAAATCGAAATGTCTCCTGGGGGCTATCTATGCTGTACGAGTTTTGTGCCGAGAACTTTGAGCGTGTGCCGGCGGCTATCGATGCCGGTGCTAAGCGCATCGAGTTGTGCGACAACCTTGCCGTCGGTGGTACCACGCCCTCGGCCGGCGTTATCAGCACTACGGTCAGCTATGCTCACGAGCATGACGCGCGAGTGATGTGCATGATTCGCCCGCGTGGCGGTGACTTTCACTACAACCAGGACGAGCTGCGCATGATGGAGATGGACTTGGGTCTTGCCGTGAGCGCCGGCGTTGACGGCCTGGTCTTTGGCTGCTGCAAGCCCTGTGCCGGCGGCTGGGCGCTCGACGAGCTCACCCTCGGCGCCCTCGTGATGGCTACGGGCTGCGCGACCGAGGAGTGCAAGCGCGGGGCCATCGATATCACCTTCCACATGGCCTTTGACCAGCTCTCGCCCGAGGCTCAGCTGGACGCCATTGACACACTCGCCGACTGCGGCATCACGCGCATCCTGACGCATGGTGGTGCTGCCGGAACGCCGATCGAGGACAACCTGGAGCACCTGTCGCGTCTTGTCGAGTATGCGGGCGACCGCCTGACCATCCTTCCCGGCGGCGGCATTTCTACGGCCAACCGCGATACCGTGGCGGCGGCATTGAGCGTCTCCGAGCTCCATGGCACCAAGATCGTGCCGCTGGAGGCGTAACCCGTGGCGCTGGTATTTGACGTTCAGCAGGCGAACGGTAAGCCCGACGACAACCGGCGCCCTGGCACCGCGTGTCCCTTTTGCGATACCGAGGAACTTGCCGATATCATCCGGCGCGATGGTGACTGCATCTGGCTCGAGAATAAGTTCAAGACCCTGCGCGCCACCCGTCAAACCGTGCTGATCGAGTCGGCCGATCACGATGCCGACCTGGTGATCTATGAGCCGGATGAACTCCACCATGTGATACGGTTTGCCCTGGGTTGCTGGCAGCAGATGATCGATTCACAGCAGTATCGCAGCGTTCTCATGTACAAGAACAAGGGTCCGCTCTCGGGCGGTAGTCTCGTTCATCCGCACATGCAGATTGTGGGTTTGGAGCAGGAAGACGGCTACACTTCGCTGACTTCTGCCAATTTCGAAGGCATCAATGTCTGGCAACAGGGGAGAATCTCGGTCAATATCTCAACCGAACCGATCATGGGGTTCTTTGAGATCAACGTTTCAGCCCCGCAGGGAATCGCCGCCAGCGATGACGCACGAGACCAAGCCGAGGCGGATCTCTTTGCCGATGCGATCCAGGTAGCTCTGCGCTATATCCTAAACGAGCACCACGGTGGTCGCGCAGAGTCGTACAACTTGTTCTTCTATCACCTGGGCGGTCGGACCATTGCCAAGGCGCTGCCGCGTTGGGTGGTTTCGCCCTACTTTGTCGGCTATCGTTTGGCCCAAGTCAATGCCGAGACGACGCTCGATATCGATGCTGAGCGTCTGCGTGCGCATCTGGAAACGCTCGTATAGCAAGACTAACACCCGCGTAATGCGGACAGCCTAGCGCGCCATGGCGTCGCGGCCGGCTTCGACCCGCTTGCGCTGTTTGGTGCGCTCCTCGCAGGTTAGGCACTCAAAGAGATGCCCGATAATCGAGGCCAGCACCTGCTGAAACAGCGTGCCGCACATGACGGGGAACACGACCTCGCCCGGAAAGTACTGCGTGGCGATGACGGCACCCGAAGAGATGTTGCGCATGCCGCAGGTAAAGCACATGGTAGTCGTCTCGCTATATGGCAGATGCAGCGCACGTGCGACCAGAAAACCGACGACAAAGCCGCTGATGGCGAAGACCAAAATAAAGAGGGCGACTTCCAGGCGCACCGCGTTTATGTGCAGCACGTACTCGCTCATAGCGGTGGAGTTGGACGCGATGACGCCCATCATCATGAACTTGCAGGCGGGCGAGAGCACGGGAGAGAGTTTCTCGTGGCCCCAGCCGCGCGTGAGTTCATTGATGGCAATACCGAGCACAGCGGGGATGGCGATCATAAAGGCCATGTTCTGCATCATGCTCGGCACGTCGATCGAGACGGTGGCGCCCAGCAGGAGCTTGAGCGTAAGCGGAATCGTCACAGGTGAGATAACCGAGGACGTCAGGATGATGGTGAGCGCGAGCGGGCCGTTGCCGCCGAACATGCTGATCCACATAAAAGCGGTGACGGCCACGGGCACGCTGTATTCGAGCACAATGCCGCAGACAAGGTTGGGGTTGGAGCCAAAGAAGAGTGACCCCATGGCATACGCCGCGATGGGAATAAGCACCGCCGAGACGAGCAGCGCCAAGACTAGGTGCAACGGACGGCGGAACACCTCGGTTACCTGGTGAAAGGTGTTGCTGAGCGCACCCTGAAACGTCATAAAGGCAAACAAGGTGGGAACGATGGGCTTGAGTACGCCAATCTGTTGGGGAAAGAGCACGCCGAGTGCCACGCAAATCGGAACGATGACCTGCATGTGCCCCGCGAGAAACTTGCCCAGTCCAACCCATTGCTTCATATGCGCTTGTGACTCCCTTTGCCCGTGAACCCGTTTTGAATGGATATGCTAGACGCTCGCATGCGTCCGTGCGTCAGAAACGCTCGAATATTTCGAGGCTATTACCGGCATCGTTTACCGAAACCGCGGCGTGCTGCGGCGATTTGCGTCTGCTCTGCACGGTATAATAAATCCGTTCAACAGATCTGCCTGCCGAAGCGGGCATACACAGAGGACTCATCGCTATGAACCGTGAGAGGTATCGCGGCGACCTGCCCCTATCGGGGGTGGGCGCCTATGTCATCGCTTAAGACGACGCATCGCTGGGCGGTCGCTCAGCAAAACCCCGAGCTCGAAAAGGAGCTTTCGGCTGGCCTGGGCATTCCCGGGCTGGTGGCGCGTATTATGGTCGCGCACGGCATTACATCCATCGAAGAAGGTCAGCTGTTTTTGACGCCTTCGCTCGATCGCGACTGGGCCGACCCACTCATTATCCCGGGCATGTCGGTCGTTGCCGACCGCGTCGAGCGTGCTATTTGCAACCACGAGCACATTGCGGTCTTTGGCGATTTTGACGTTGACGGTATTACGTCGACCTGCCTGTTGACCGAGGCACTGCGCACGTTTGGCGCCGATGTCACGCCGTTTATTCCGCATCGCTTTGACGAGGGCTACGGTCTTTCGCGCGCGGCGCTCGACCGCGTTAACGAGCTCGCTCGCCCTCAGCTGATCGTGACCGTCGATAACGGTATTGCCGCCAAGGATGAAGTCTCCTATCTGGAGAGCCTGGGGATCGATTTGGTGGTCACGGACCATCACGAGCCCTCCGACCAGGTGCCGCAGGGCGTGCCCCTGACCGACCCCAAGCTCGAGGACGAGGGCCCCTCGCGCGAGCTTGCCGGTGCCGGCGTGGCACTCAAGCTGGTGCAGGTCCTGGGCGAGCGTTTGGGCAAGCCGTCGTATTGGCGTTCGCTGATCGAGGTCGCGGCGCTGGGCACCGTGTCCGACATGATGCCGCTCACGCCCGAGAATCGCGCACTGGTCGCCGAGGGCATCCAGCAGATGCGCGTGACGGCCCGTCCCGGCTATATCGCGCTTGCCGCACTTGCCAAGGCCGACCTTTCTACCATTACGGCCGACGGCCTGTCGTTTTCGCTCATCCCTCGTCTGAATGCTGCCGGCCGCATGGCTGATCCCAAGCTGGCGCTCGACCTGCTGCTTGCCCGTGATCCTATCGAAGCAAGTGCACTGGCAGCCGAGCTCGAGGAAATCAATCGCCAACGCCGTGAGATTGAGGCGGAGCTCACGTGCGATGCCATGGCGAAGGTCGAGGAGACTTATGACGGCGGGCGCGCAATCGTCGTGGGCGGCGAGGGCTGGCACGAGGGCGTCAAAGGCATCGTGGCGAGCCGCTTGACCAATCGCTATCACGTGCCGGCGCTGCTGTTCTCGATCGAGGACGGTATCGCGCGCGGCTCTGGTCGCTCGGTGGGCAAAGTTAACCTGTTTGACGCCGTCGAGCGCTGTTCCGACCTGCTGATTCGTCGCGGCGGACATGCCGGTGCGGTGGGTGTGACCATCGAGGCATCCAAGCTCGATGAGTTCCGCCGCCGCCTTTCCGCCGTGCTATCGGAGCTTCCCGCCGAGGACTTTGAAGACACCGACGAGGTCGCCGCCACCGTCGACCTTTCCGAGCTGAATATCGAGACCATCGAGCAGATCTCCCGTCTTGAGCCGTTTGGCCAGGGCAACAAGGTGCCGCTGCTGGCTGCCGAGGGCGTGACGATGTGCGACCGCGCCGTGGTGGGCAAAACCGGCGAGCACATGCGCTTTGTGGCGACCGATGGCGCCGCGAGTGTTCCGGCCATTATGTTCCGCGTGCCGCAAATCGATAAGCTCATCAACTGCGATAGCGCTGTCGACTTGGTGTTCGAGGCCGTTGCCGAGCATTGGCAGGGGCGTGTGAAGCCCAAGCTCATGATCAAGGATGTTCTGGTCCGCGATACCACGCTGCCCAGCGTCGACGATCCGGCATGCGAGCTTCGTCGTGGCGTGCAGCCGGCGGATTCCGGCCTGCGCCTGGAGTCGCGTAAGCGCGAGACGCTCGCCCAGCTTTCCTATACCGAGCTCACGCGCTCGCTTATCCATAGCTTGATCGGATCGAACCAGCCGCACCGCGCGCAGGTTGAGGCGCTCGATGCCTTGGCCGACCACCAGAGCGTCTTGGCCGTTATGGGAACGGGCCGCGGCAAGTCTCTCATCTTCCATGTGCATGCTGCGCGCGAGGCTGTCCTTCGCGGACGTGCGAGTATCTTTGTCTATCCGCTGCGTGCGCTTGTTGCCGACCAGGCCTATCACCTCTCGTCGACGATGGCAGCGCTTGGCATTGGCGTTGGCGTGCTGACCGGCGAGACCGTGGAGGCCGCACGCGATGATGTGTTCGCCGGCCTAGCTTCGGGCCGCACCGGTATCGTGCTCACGACGCCCGAGTTCCTATCTATCCACCGTGACCGCTTCGCGCGTTCGGGCCGCATCGGCTTTGTCGTTATCGATGAGGCGCACCACGCCGGCCTTGCCAAGGGCGGCGACCGCAGCGCCTATCTCGACATGCCCGATATCCTCAAAGCCCTGGGCGACCCGGTTGTTATGGCTGCGACGGCCACCGCGACGGCTCCGGTCGTGGCCGAGCTTGCCCGCATGCTGCCGATTACTCGCACGGTGGTCGACGAGACGGTGCGCGAGAACCTGCAGCTCGAGGACGACCGCGACCTTACGAGCCGCGAGAACCGTTTGGTGTCGATCGTGGCGACGGGGGAGAAGACCGTCATTTACGTCAATTCGCGCGACCAGTCCGTGGCGCTCGCCAAGACGTTGCGCAAGCGTGTGCCCGATTGCGCAACCCATATCGCGTTCTATAACGCGGGGCTTGCGCGCTCCGATCGCCGCCGCGTGGAGGAAGCATTCCGAGACGGAAGCCTCAGCTGCATCGTTTCGACCTCCGCCTTTGGCGAGGGTGTCAATCTGCCCGATATCCGCCATGTCGTGCTGTACCACATGCCGTTTGGCGCCATTGAGTTCAACCAGATGAGCGGGCGTGCCGGTCGTGACGGACAGCCCGCCGTGATCCACCTGCTCTATTCGTCGCGCGACGCCCGCATCAACGAGCGCCTGCTCGACTGCTACGCACCCGAGCGCGACGAACTCGTCACACTCTATCGTGCGCTGCAGACCATGTGGCGCTCCAACCGCGGTAAGACCGGGGATGATTCATTCTGCGCAAGCGATATCGACATCGCGCAGATGTGCCTTGCCATCGATGCTCGCACGCCGGTCGACGAGCGCTCGGTGGAAAGTGGCCTGGGAATCTTCGAAGAGCTTGGTTTCTGTCGCGTTTCGGGGTTTGACGACACCCGTCGCATCGCGATGGCCGAAAACCCCGGCCGTGTGCAATTGAGCAGGTCAATTCGCTATTTGGAGGGCTTGCGCTCGCGCATGGAGTTCTCGGCTTTCCGGAGTTGGGCGCTCGATTCGTGCGCTTCTGATATGCTAGCCAAAGTTAACCGCCCGATCGTACCGCGGGCCTAGGGGAAGGGGACCTCGATGGATGCCGCAGCCCGTACCGCCCATGATTCCACCCTCCAGCCGTTCTCGGAGATGGAGCACTATAAGCATGCCGATGAGCTGCCGCCCGAGATTATGGCGGACAGCTACGACAAACTGGAGCGTCTGTGCCTCAAATATATGAATGAGGACGACTTCTCCAAGGTGGAGCAAGCCTACTGCTTTGCCGCCGAGAAGCACTGCAACCAAAAGCGCCGCTCGGGTGAGATGTACATCAACCATCCCGTCGAGGTGGCCATCATTTTGGCCGATCTCAAGATGGACTGCGATGTAGTGTGCGCCGCGCTGCTGCACGATACCGTCGAGGATACCGAGACCTCGCTTGCCGATGTTTCCGGCCTGTTTGGCGATACGGTGGCCGAGCTCGTCGATGGCGTGACCAAGCTCACCAACATCGAAGTCGACAGTATGGACGAGAAACAGGCGCTCACGCTGCGAAAGATGTTCCTCGCCATGTCCAAGGACATCCGCGTCATCATCGTTAAGCTTGCCGACCGTCTGCACAACATGCGCACCCTTGCAGCCCTGCGTGAGGACCGTCGCCTGTTTAAGGCTCGCGAGACCATGGACGTGTATGCGCCCCTGGCCGACCGTCTGGGCATGAGCTCCATTAAATGGGAGCTCGAGGACCTGTCCTTCTTCTACCTGGAGCCCGATGCCTACCAGCGCATCGCACGCATGGTGGCGGAGTCGCGCGAGGTCCGTGAGCGCTATCTGGCCGAGACCATCAAGACGCTCACCGACGAGCTCAACCGCATTGGCCTGGAAGACTTCCAGATCAACGGCCGTTCCAAGCACTATTGGTCCATCTACCAAAAGATGAAGCGCAAGGGCAAGGAATTCTCCGAGATCTACGACCTGGTGGCACTGCGCGTCATCACGCATTCGGTGCGCGATTGCTACTCCACGCTCGGCGCGGTGCACACGCTGTGGCACCCCATGCCCGGCCGCTTTAAAGACTATATCGCCATGCCCAAGGTCAATAACTACCAGTCGCTCCACACGACGGTCATCGGCCCCACGGCTCGCCCGCTCGAGATTCAGATTCGAACCTATGAGATGCATGAGCAGGCCGAGTACGGCATTGCCGCCCACTGGCTATATAAGAAGTCGGGCGGATCGTCTGCTTCCAAGACCAATGACGCTCAACGTTTGGACGACCAGATCAACTGGCTCAAGCATTCGCTCGATTGGGCGGCTTCCGACGAGATCACCGATGCCAAGGAATACCTGCATTCGCTGAAGGTCGACCTCTTCGATCAGGAGATCTTTGTCTTTACGCCCAAGGGCGAGGTCATGGCGCTTCGTGCCGGCTCCACGCCGCTCGACTTTGCCTACGCCGTTCACACCGAGGTGGGAAACCATTGCGTCGGCGCCAAAATCAACGGTGCGGTGGCTCCGCTCACGCACGAGATTAAGACGGGTGACCGTGTCGAGATTCTGACTAACAAGAGTTCCAAGCCGTCGCGTGATTGGCTCAAGATCGTTAAGACACCTTCCGCCAAGTCAAAGATCCGCCGCTATTTTGCCGCTGCGACCAAGGACGACGACGCTGCTGCTGGTCGCGATATGCTGGCTAAGGACCTGCGTAAGCGTGGCTATGGCATTTCTACGCCGCGTTCGACGCGTGCGCTCAACGCCGTGGCGGAGCAGTTTAACTTCAAGCAGCTCGAGGACCTGTTTGCCGCCGTCGGCGCCGGCAAGGTTGCCCCGCGCGCTGTGGGCAATAAGGTCGAGCAAATCTTGGACCCCAAGCCCGAGGAACAGCTCACCAAGGCCGAGGCTATCGCCGAGGTCGTGAAGCAGCCTGCTCGCGGCTCCAACCGCAAGCCGCAAAAGCGCGGCAAGAGCGCCAGTAACGGCATTATCGTCAAGGGCGAGAGCAACAGCGGCCTACTGGTCCGTCTGGCTCATTGCTGCAACCCCGTGACGGGCGACGACATCGTCGGCTTCATCACGCGCGGTCGTGGCGTTTCGGTGCATCGCGCCAACTGTCCCAACGTCAAGGGTCTTATGGAGCATCCCGAGCGCATGATCGAAGTGGAGTGGGACGGCGCTGCCGACACCCTCTTCCAGGTCGAGATCGTGGTCGAGTGCCTGGACCGCATGGGCCTGCTCAAGGATGCCACCATTGCCATTGGCGATGCGGGCGGCAATATCCTTTCTGCCGCCACGTCGACCAACCGCGAGGGTATTGCAACCCTGCGCTTTATGGTCGAGATCTCGGACGCGAGTGGTCTGGATCCGCTGCTGGCCTCCATCAGCAGCGTTGACTCGGTCTACGACGCGCGCCGCCTGATGCCCGGTGAGGGTGGAGCCCAGCTTAAGCGCCGCGTTTAGTCGCGACGAACGTGTCACATTATCGATATTCGCTACACTCGAGGCATCGTTTGATGCCTCGAGTTCTATAGAGAGGAGAGGGACATGAGTGCTGTGTCCTTGGATTTAACTCCCAAGGGATCGGTCGAGATCGAGACGCTCGTAAACGGTCCCATTCAGACCAATAGCTATGCTGTTATTTCGGACAATGAGTGCGTGATTATCGATCCCGCATGGGAAGGCGAACGCCTGGTGGAGCATATTCGAGCCGAGCATCCCGGCGTACGCGTGTTTGGCGCCGTATGCACTCATGGCCATGCCGATCATGTTGGTGGTGTTGCAGGCGTGCGAACCACCGTTGGCGAGGGCTGCCAGTATGAGCTGTGTGCTAAGGATGTGGCGGTGCCGCATGCGAACATCGAGGAACAGCGAGCTATGTGGGGCATTGAGACGCCTGACCCCGGGGAGCCGACGCACCTGCTCGCCGAGGGAGATGCTATCAAGGTGGGCGATATCTACCTGCAGGTGATCGAGACGCCAGGGCATACGCCGGGCGGGATCGTCTTGTTTGCCGCCACCGAGCAGGGGAACATTGCCTTTGTGGGCGACACCATGTTTCCGGGTGGGCACGGCCGCACCGATCTTTCTGGAGGAGACGAGGCGGCGATTCTGCGCTCGCTCTCCAAGCTCGCCCGGCTTCTCCCGCCCGATACCGTTTGCCTAACCGGTCATGGCGATTCGACCACCATGGCACGCGAGCTCATGCAGAACCCTTTCATGCAGATTTAGCTTAATAGTCGGCTTTTGAAGCACGAGAAGCGTCCAAACGTCAAGCTATTTTTCCCCAACGGGTCGATTTCGTAGGGCAAACGGTCAAAAAAGTCTGTTTGGACGATATTCGTGAACAAACGAACGTTTATGCTCGGGTGCGCCGTGGTAAAATCTCAGGCGTTATCGGAGCAACCTTACAGGAGGTTTCTTTTATGCTCGTCAACGCAGCAGACATGCTCAAGAAGGCCGAGGCCGGCAAGTACGGTCTTGGTGCCTTCAACACCAACAACCTCGAGTGGACCCTGGCTATTCTCCAGGCCGCCGAGGAGGCCAAGTCTCCGCTGATCCTTCAGTGCACCGCTGGTGCCGCTAAGTGGATGGGCGGTTTCAAGGTCTGCGCCGACATGGTCAAGGCTGCCGTCGAGGCCACGGGCGTTACCGTTCCCGTCGCCCTTCACCTCGATCACGGTTCTTACGAGGACTGCTTCAAGTGCATCGAGGCCGGCTTCACGTCCATCATGTATGACGGCTCTCACGAGGAGACCTTCCAGCTTAACCTCGACCGCACCAAGGAGCTCGTTGAGCTTGCCCACTCCAAGGGCATGTCCATCGAGGCCGAGGTCGGCGGCATCGGCGGCACCGAGGACGGCGTGACCTCCAGCGGCGAGCTCGCTGATCCTGCTGAGTGCAAGCAGATCGCTGACCTGGGTGTCGACTTCCTCGCCTGCGGCATCGGCAACATCCACGGCGTGTACCCCGCCGACTGGGCTGGTCTTTCCTTCGAGCGTCTGGGCGAGATTAAGGCCCAGACCGGTGACCTGCCCCTCGTTCTGCACGGTGGCACCGGCATCCCCGAGGATCAGATCAAGAAGGCCATCTCCCTGGGCATCTCCAAGATCAACGTCAACACCGACCTGCAGCTCGTCTTCGCCAAGGGCGTCCGCGAGTACATCGAGGCTGGCAAGGATCAGCAGGGCAAGGGCTTTGACCCCCGCAAGCTCCTCAAGCCTGGTCGCGACAACATCGTTGCCCGCACCAAGGAGCTCATGGAGGAGTTTGGCTCCGTCAACAAGGCGTAAGCGTCGCTAAACTTCCCGCCGGAAGCCCCGTCCCCCTACACTGTTTCCTTTGCGCTCACCTGGCTTTGCCAGAAGTCGCGCCAAGAAAACAGCTCCGGGGGACGGGGCTTCCTTCGTTTAACGCCGCAGGGTTACGAGGCTGAATTATTTATTTGACTACCGTTCAGCGGTGTTGATGGCTCCCTTGTTGGGGCTTTCTTTTTATCTCGCTACAATGGGCTTCAAGCGTTCTAGTGACTTGGAGTTTTGGTATGGCTGTTATTAATGTGCTGCCTTCGGATGGGAAGGTTATTGACGAGGGTCCAGTTGGTTGCTCTGCTGATGTTTGCTGTGATGACTTTCGTCATTTCGATGTTGGACTGCCGCCCGAGATTCTTCGTCTTATGGATGCCGGGTATTTGACGCAGGCTGTTGCTGCCTGCGATCGCCTTTTGGAGCAGAACCCCGAGCCTTCGCTGGCTGCTTGTGTTCGTGCCGAGCGGTATCGCATGCTCGAGACGCCGCTTCATTTTTCGGTGTCGCGCGACCAGGCTATTGCGATGATTCGCGAGGAGTGGCCAGAGTTTACCGAAGAGCAGTTTGATGACCTGATTAATCGTAAGCGTATTGACTGGCGCTTTATCGATGGCGAACTGTTCGTTCTCGACAACTTCCTCGATTCGCTTCGCGTATATCCCAAAGAGGTTCCCGGCATGCGGCCCGATTCTACGGACGGAATAGCACTGCGCAACGAGATGCTCAAGGAGATGGAGTCACAAAACGGATTGGCTCGCGTCATTACGCTTAAAGCGTCCGTGTCTGTCCCCGGCGCTCTGGAAGGGGAGACCGTTCGCGCGTGGCTACCCGTTGCCGCCGCCTGTCGTCAACAGTCTCATATCGAGGTTCTCGATATGACGCCGGAGGGTGCTGTTGCCCCCGCGAATGCTTCGGCGCGTACCGCCTCGTGGTCTTCTTCGAGTGAGCGCTCATTCTCGGTGACCTATCGCTATCAAATTGATGCCGCTTATCGTGATGTCTATGGGGGTGCGCTTCCGGTGCATCCTTGCATGGACGCGCCACTGCCCGTGGACACCTCCGAGGACCGTCCGCACATTGCATTCACGCCGTATCTACAGCAGCTGACAGCCCGTGTCATTGACGGGCTCGAGGATCCGCTCGATCGCGCCCGTGCTATCTATGATTACCTGACGCAGTACATCGACTATCGCTATCAGCCGCCGTACTTGCTTTTGGGATCTATTGCCGATGACTGCGCGCATTCGCTCCGCGGCGATTGCGGCGTTATGGCGCTCACGTTTATCACCATGTGCCGTATCGCGGGCGTGCCTGCCCGTTGGCAGAGCGGCCTGTATGTTGCGCCCGATTCGGTGGGGTCGCACGACTGGGCAGAGTTCTATACGCCGCAGACCGGATGGCTCAACGCCGACGTGTCATTTGGATCTTCTGCTCGCAGGATGGGGGAGGAGTGGCGCCGCCGTCACTACTTTGGCAATCTCGACCCGTGGCGTATGGTGGCCAACAATCGATTCCAGGCAGAGTTTGAGCCCTCTTTCGACGGCATGCGCGAGGACCCTTACGATAACCAGATGGGTGAGGCTTCGGTCGACGGTCGTGGATGCCGTCAGCGCGAGATGCTCCGCACGGTTGAACTCATCGAAATGCTCGAAGTTCCATTTTCGGACTAATCGGTAGAAAGCTGTGATAAACTAACTCACGCATTGCGTGCCCGAGTGGCGGAATTGGCAGACGCAGTGGACTCAAAATCCACCGTTGGCAACAACGTGCGAGTTCGAGTCTCGCCTCGGGCACCATACATGCAAGTGAGCGTTCAAGGGGGTTGCGGCCCCCTTTTTCGTGCCGAACTCGCGTGAGCGCGCGAAGCGTTAAGCAAACAGGCCTGTGGCCTGTTTGTAGCGGAGCGTGGCGAGGGCGCCACGCGCCCGAAGCCCGGGGCTTCGCGAAGCGAAGGCCCTTCGAGTCTCGCCTCGAGCACCATACATGCAAGCGAGCGTTCAAGGGGGTCAAGGTCCCTTTTTCGTGTACGTAATGTGATAACGCGCTGTACGTGTTATTATTCGCAAGGCGTTGTTCCCGCAATGCCCTAAAGAGGAACCTGAGGGTTCCCACCTTTTGGCGCCAATGAGCAGCTGACTGGTCATACAACTTAGATTCCCTTCCTCAAATCGAGGAAGTCTATGTGTACGACCTGGTTGCTGAGAAGCGCCGGGTTATTTTTTTATGAATGGAGGTAGGGAAAATAGCTAAGTCTGATGACACCCGCATCAACGACGAGATCACTGCATCTTCGTGTCGTTTGATTGGCGTCGATGGCTCTCAGCTCGGCCTGTTCGCCATCCGCGATGCCCAGCGCGTCGCCGACGATCAGGGTCTCGACCTGGTCGAGATCGCTCCCAACGCGGAGCCGCCGGTCTGCAAGGTCATGGACTACGGTAAGTTCAAGTACCAGCAGGCCATGAAGGCCAAGGCTGCTCGTAAGAACCAGTCCAAGGTCGAGGTCAAGGAAATGAAGTTCCGACCCAAGATCGACGTTGGCGACTACGAGACCAAGAAGGGCCACGTTCTGCGTTTCCTCAAGAAGGGCGCACGCGTTAAGATCACCATCATGTTCCGCGGCCGTGAGATGGCTCACCCGGAGCAGGGCCTTAACGTTCTCGAGCGTCTCGCCGAGGATCTCAAGCCTTACGCTACGGTCGAGTCCAAGCCTAAGATGGAAGGCCGTAACATGCTTATGCTGCTCGCCCCGATTAAGGGCGCCTTCGATGAGGATAAAGCGGCAAGCGATAGCAAGTAACTAGTGTTCTGTAACCGATTAAGGAGTATTTCATGCCTAAGATGAAGTCCCACAGCGGCACCAAGAAGCGTTTCCGCAAGACTGGTACCGGCAAGCTTATGCGCGCCAAGGCTTTCAAGAGCCACATCCTGAGCAAGAAGTCCACCAAGCGTAAGCGTGGCTTCCGTCAGGAGACCGAGATCGCCGCTGCCGACCGCAAGGTCATCAAGTCGCGTCTCGCCTAAGTTCGCGTTCCCGTTTTTCGTTTTACCGTCTAGGAGTTGATAGAACATGGCACGTATTAAGCGCGCTGTTGCCGCCAAGAAGAAGCGCCGTACCGTTATGCACCGTGCGAAGGGTTACTACGGTGCCGCTTCGCGTACTTACAAGCATGCTAAAGAGCAGGTCCAGCACTCCCTGCAGTATCAGTATCGTGATCGCCGCAACAAGAAGCGCGAGATCCGTTCTCTCTGGATCACTCGTATCAACGCTGCTGCTCGCCTGAACGATATTTCTTACTCTCAGTTCATGCACGGCCTGAAGGTTGCCGGCATCGAGCTCGACCGCAAGGTCCTGGCTCAGATGGCTTACGAGGACATCGAGTCCTTCAACGAGCTGGCTACCATCGCCAAGAAGGCTCTCGAGGCCTAATAGATTCTCTTGAATCGCTAGGGGAGTGTCGCGTTGTGCGCGGCGCTCCCTCTTTTTATCTGAAGCGCGGTTTACATTGCTAAAAGCGCGGGTAGATAGACACTTACAGGTGACCGATCTCTATATATTCCTGAACCAAAGGGTCATCATCTGATACGTGCGGAAGATCCGCACCAGTCTTTCTATTAGCTATAGAAAGTGATATGTTGTGTAGGACTTGTGAAGAGTGGAATTGACGTCCCACAGGGCTTCGCGGTCTGGCAATATATCTCCTTGCCGCGCGGCCCGGTCGGACCGGATCAGCCGCCAGGCGTGCACCTTGAGAACCGGATACTGCGAGGATGGACACATTCAGTGTCGCATCCGGGCAGACATCGAACCATTTGAAATGGTCTAACTTGGATTTGTTTTTCGCAAGGCCGCCGAGAGGCGGCCCCGAGAAATTCCTTTTCCTATACAGAACCATATGAATCGAACGGAACCGATCAGCGATGAACTGAGAGGACCGGACGGGCTCGAAGCCCAAATATTTTGGACGGAGAGTTCGATCCTGGCTCAGGATGAACGCTGGCGGCGCGCCTAAC
>UQNC01000007.1 GCA_900542175.1 uncultured Collinsella sp.
GAGGGTCTGACTACGAATCAGAACGTCATAGGTTCGAATCCTATACGCCGCACCAATTGAAATTGAAAGCCTCCGGCAACGGGGGCTTTTCTTTTATGGCAACACCGCATGGATTCGAACCTCGTTCGAGGCGCGGGCGTCAAGAAAACGCGGAGCGTTTTTAGCCCGCGGGCGAGCACGCCGGCAGGCGGGCGAAGCCGGCGCGGATCCGCGGAGCGGATGCGCGGAATCCTATACGCCGCACCAATTGAAATTGAAAGCCTCCGGCAACGGGGGCTTTTCTTTTAGGCGGACGCCGCATGGATTCGAACCTCGGTCGAGGCACGAACAACTTAATTATCACTCCGTAAAATTTTTTCTAATTGTCGCTTGACCCATCGGGGGCTCGCGTGCATAATAATCCGTGCGTTGCGGCGTTACCTCAGCTGGATAGAGGGTCTGACTACGAATCAGAACGTCATAGGTTCGAATCCTATACGCCGCACCAATTGATTTTAAAGCTCCCGGCAACGGGAGCTTTTCCTTTATGGGGGCATTGCGGAGATTCGAACCTCGTTCGAGGCGCGAGCGTCAAGAAAACGCGGAGCGTTTTTAGCGAGCGGGCGAGTCCGCCGACAGGCGGGCGAAGCCGGTGCGGATCCGCGCAGCGGATGCGCGGAATCCTATACGCCGCACCAACTGTACTTTAAAGCCTCCGGTAACGGAGGCTTTTCTTATATGTCGACATACTTGAGGAGTTGCTTTCGCCGTGTTTGAAAGTATCGAGTCGATCGACTGCATCAAATGAGTAAAAATCAAATTCGATAACTTTTTTTGAAAAAATGCTTGACCATTATTCAGTCCCTGTGCATAATAATCAACAAGTCGCGGCGTTACCTCAGCTGGATAGAGGGTCTGACTACGAATCAGAACGTCATAGGTTCGAATCCTATACGCCGCACCATTTGAGATTAAAGCTCCCGGCAACGGGGGCTTTTCTTTTACGTAAACACCGCATGGATTCGAACCTCGGTCGAGGCGCGGGCGTAAAGAAAACGCGGAGCGTTTTTAGCCCGCGGGCGAGCACGCCGGCAGGCGGGCGAAGCCGGTGCGGATCCGCGCAGCGGATGCGCGGAATCCTATACGCCGCACCATTTGAGATTAAAGCTCCCGGCAACGGGGGCTTTTCTTTTGCGCCAGCTTGAGTGCTTTTGTCCAAAGGGACGATTTCCTGTCGACTCGTGTAAGATTCCGAGTAGATGTCGCGACTTATTCGCGACCACTCCTTCTCAAGCGACCGATCAGGGTGATATTTCGTGGCAGAGCGTCCGACATACAAGCTCAGGTTTCTCGATCCCAAGAAGCGCTTTCCGGCGATGCCCGAGCAGCCTGCGGGACGCTCATATGGCGTGGTCTGGAAACTCTTTGGCGAGGATCAGCATGAATCTTGTTATGTCGTCGAATTCGTTGGCAAAAGCCATGTGTCGCTTTTGGGCTACGTAAGCGTTTCGGGTGAGGTGTACAAGGTGGACCGCCCCGTCAGCGAGGCTCCGCTGCCCAACGATCCCGACATGGAACTGGTCCTTGACGAGTCGGACTCCGGTATTGGTGAGATTATGGTGAGGGGAGCAAACGGCACGATGCGCGCGTGCGCGCGAACCGTCGGCTCTCCCGAAGGTCCCATGCGCGAACAGTCCGATCACGAGACATGGAATTCGACCCGCTCCCTTCCTTACGGTGAGTTCATGGCATCGATGTTCCTGCGCTACGTGATATTCGCTGACTCCGAAAATACCATTGCGAGCACGGCGGACGCCGACGGACTCGACGAGGGTATGCAAAACGTTGTCGACAAGATCAAGCTCGTAAAGTTGCCCGAACCGGTCGAGGTGTTTTTGGGCTTTAACACGACACCGCTACCTGACGCTATCGAGACACTGCTCTACCGCGTTGACCATGCCGAGAATCTGAGCGGTATCGAGCGCTATGCCGCCGCCCTTATGAGTGAAATTGACTTGCCTCGCTTGCGCACCATCGCCGCTAAGTCCGAGATGAGCCTGGCTCGCATCGATCGCTCAAAGCTTTTCTATCTCAATTTTGATCGCAGCCTGCTGGACCAGGACGAGATTGACATGCTGCTTGCCATCGAGTGCCGTCTTAACCGTCTCTCCGGCATCCTTGAGCACATCGGGGCCGGATTGGTCCCTGCGGCATCCTCGCCGAGCCTTGAGGGCTGCGCGCTCTTTGATGCGTGGCATATCGCCAAGACGACCAACGATGTTCCCCGACTGCTTGATACGGCCTCGAGCGATAACCCGTGGGGCAAACCGGGTACGGTGGCTTGCCAGCCGGGCGGTGAGTGGGATGTGCGTACCCGCTTCGCGCGTATTGTCGAGGCGCTTAACGTGGTCACGCGACTCGACTATACCTATCGGGCAAACGTTGCCGAGGGGATCATGCTCGTTCGGTTTGGGCAGTCTGTCGTTGATGCCATGCCGCAACGTGAATACGACGCTCAAGATGACGCCTGGCGCGAGTTGGACGAGGGCGCGCGTGCGATCTGGGCCGCGGAGCACGATGCGCGCGTGGCACTCACGCTTGCAGCAGCGTGTTTTGCCGCGGGCACCTGCATCACGCGCTGCTATGTGCAGATTGCTGCTCCCGGCAGTGAGCAGGGCGAGCGCGTTGTCGCAACGTATTTCTTTGGGCGCGCGGCCTATCTGGCCGATTGCGTGCCTGTCGCCAAGGATCTTGAGAGCATGGACATGGACGATATGCCGTGCAAGCGTGTACTTGAGGCGTATGAGTCAACCGTTCCGGAGACGATTGAGCCTGCGGAGGTTCATGCTCGTCCGCGTGATGACCATCGCACGCTGCCGCCGGCGCTGCGCGATCTGCTGCTTGCCGATACGGCTGACGAGTTGGAGGTCATGGAAGAGGACGACGACCCATACGTGGCCCGTGTTGTTGAATTGCGCGAGCAGGCAAAAGTCGACCGTACAGGTGCTTTTGAAGGCTTTTCCCGTCTTGTCGAGGAGTTGGAGGCTAAGTGCGCCGTCGCCGAGCTTTTGGCGACAGGTCCGGTTCAAACGCAGTTTTGCGATAACCAGCTGGTGCGCATGGTGCTACCGGTGTTGGAAGAAGACCGCTCTGTGCGAATCCTTCGTGCGCCCGATGCGCTGTACTTTGCCCAGCACGAGATCTGCAGTTTTTACGCCGAGCAAGAGGACTTTGAACGAGCACTGCCCGAGGTGCGCCATCTTTACGATCTGGCGCGCTCGTCCATGCAGTCGCACTTTGCGCTCATCAACGTGCTCGCGCGTCTGGAGCGCTTTGACGAGATTATCGAGGTGGCGCGCCACGGCCTACGTATTGCCAGCGATCGTTCTGCAATCGGCTACCTGTTCTATCGCTTGGCGTTTGCCTATTGGAATTGCGATCAGCTCGACCTGGCGCTGGCTTGTTACCGTCTGGTGCCGCGCGGCGAGGAGTCGGGCAGCAGCGCACTGGAAGAAATGCAGGGCCTTGTGAACGAGATGGGCGTCAGCGAGCCTCCGACGTTCGAGGAAGCGGTCGAGACCATCCACAAGGCTGGACTCGAATTGCCGCCCGTGCCCGCGGTGACCAATCAGCTTGCGGATGCCGCCGTGCAGCTGGTCGATAACGGCTTCTTTTTCCTGGCGCGCGGCTGCATCTTCCAAATGTGGCGCACCATGGGTAACGACGAGCTCGGCTCCCTCAACCGCTCGCTGGGGTAGGCGAAGCTTTCAAGAAGGAAAGGCTGCCAGGCAATTAGAAAATTTCCTCTTGCCCATCCTTGGCTGTTTGGTTACTATAGAACGGCTGTTACGGAGAGCTGACCGAGAGGCCGAAGGTGCTCGCCTGCTAAGCGAGTATGCCCCAAAAGGGCATCTGGGGTTCGAATCCCCAGCTCTCCGCCAGTACGAATTTGAAGAAGGGTCCCATTTGGGGCCCTTTTTATTATCAAGAATGGCATCTGGGGATTCGAACCCGAGAGGGCACGGGCGTTAAGCAAACGCGAAAGCGTTTGTAGCCCGTGGGCGAAAAGCCGCCAGGCTTTGAAGCCGGAGGGCATGCGCAGCATGCCCGGACATCCCCAGCTCTCCGCCAGTACGAATTTGAAGAAGGGTCCCATTTGGGGCCCTTTTTATTATCAAGAATGGCGGCTGGGGATTCGAACCTCAAAAAAAGAGGCATCCTTTCGGACGCCTCCCTTCAGTGGGCTTATTATTCTTGCGCACTACACCTCGGGCGCCTTGGCGACGGTCTCGCTTTCTGTCGTGAGCGGGCGGTTGTCGATGCGGCGGCCCAAGCGATCGAGCTTCACGAGTAGCCACTCAATGGGATTCGGCCCTGCGCCTTCCTCGTCGGCAACCAGGTCCATGACGGCGATCTTGGTGCCATCCTGCTTGAGCGTAACGCTGCCCACCTTGTCGCCCACATGCACCGTGCCCGAAAGATCGTCGTAGCTAACCTTTTCGGTCACCTCGCCGGCAAGGGAAAACACGGTCGCTTGCGCCGTAGGATCGGCGAGCGTGGCGTCGATCGTCTTATCCGTCCAGTCGGTTTGGCCAATGCGCGCCATAAGTGGGTTGCCGTTGGCGGTCTTTTCCTGCGTGTTGGCGATTGCGACCGTCACCTTGTGACCGTAGTACCAATTGGCAAGGGTTGCGGTATCGGTAAAGCGCTGGTCGGTGGTGGTGGAGTTCAAAACGACGGTGTAGATCTCGTCGCCATCGCGGTTGTAGGCACCCGTAAAGCAATAGCCTGCATCATCGGTGGTGCCGGTCTTGCCACCGATGTTGCCATCTTGGCCTAGCAAATAGTTATGCGTGTCCATGGAATGCGAATGGTCGGTGCCGTCGGCGCCCGTGACCTCGATCCAGGAATCCTCGCTCGCTACGACCTCGCGGATCGTGTCGTTTTTCATGGCCTCCTGCATCATCAGCGCTACGTCGTGTGCGGTTGAGTGCATATCGCCAGCCCACTCATCAAAGTCCAGACCATGCGGGTTTTCAAAAAGCGTGCCGGTGCAACCGAGCTTCTTAGCGCGCTCGTTCATGGCTTTCACAAATGTTGCCTCGGCGTCTTTGGTCTTAGGGTCGATCTTCTTGCCCACATATTCGGCGAGCACGATGGCGGCGTCGTTGCCCGAGGGAATCATCAGGCCGCGCAGTGCCTGCTTCACGGTGAGCTCGTCGCCTTCGAGTAGGCCGGCTGTTGAATTGCCCACGGTGGCTGCGGCGTTGCTCACCGTGACCTTCTCGTCCATCTTGCAATTCTCGACGGTTAGGATTGCGGTCATGACCTTGGTGATCGAGGCAATCTTGACCTGCTCATCGGCACCGCGGGCATAGTAGACGGTGCCGTCTTTGCCCATGACGAGGGCATTGGTCGCATCGATATCGGGCAGGTTTTCGGCCGTGATGCCGCGCGCATCGGCGGTTTTGCCGCAAACATTGTCGGTCGTGAGTACTTGGGCGCCGGCGACGGTGGGCACGCCAGCGGCAAGGGCGATAGCGCAGACAAAGCCGGCGGCAAGCTGGGCTGAGCGCTTTGCAAAAGAGGTGAGGGACTTCACGGATTTCGCTTTCGACGGGATGGTCTCTTCTGGAACTAGAGTATATCGTTTGCCGGCGTCGGCGATCATCGCGTGCGTGCGTGGCCCACATCCGCGCCCGAACGGGCACAAGGGTGCTTAAGGCCGACTTAATCACCCACGCTTGTTGTGTGTGGCGTGCGTCGCCTCGGGCATAATGGAGCGCGAGAGGAGCACGCATGAACGAGCGCATTTTGGTAGTTGATGACGAGAAGGCCATCGCCGACTTGGTTGGTATCTACCTTACAAAAGAGGGCTTTGATGTCCAGATTGCCTATAGCGGGGCCGATGCTGCCAAGGCAATCCTGGAGCAGGAGTTCGATCTGGCACTGTTGGATGTCATGCTGCCCGATATCGATGGCTTTGAGCTACTGCGTACGATCCGTTTCAGCCATACCTATCCTGTGATCATGCTGACGGCGCGCGATGCCCAGCAAGACAAGATCGAGGGCCTTTCGCTTGGCGCGGACGATTACGTGGTTAAGCCGTTCCGTCCGCTGGAGCTCATCGCGCGCGTGCACGCTCAGCTTCGCCGCTACACCAGCTACGGTAGCCGCTCGCAGGCGGCCGAGTCGCCGACCATCCAGCTCGACGGCCTGGAGATCAACCGCGATGCTCGTTCCGTAACGGTGGACGGTGCACCGGTACGCCTCACGCCCATCGAGTATTCCATCTTGCTGTATCTGGTTGAGCATCGCGGCAGCGTGGTAGCCGTGGAGGATCTGTTCCGCGCGGTGTGGAACGAGGATTTTATGCCCGGCTCCAACAATACGGTGATGGTGCACATTCGCCACCTGCGCGAAAAGATTGGCGACGACGCTCAAAAGCCGCGCTTTATCAAAAACGTCTGGGGCGTCGGCTACATAATCGAATAGCGCCTTTGATGGTGGGGAAGTGGATATGACAAAAGACGATAGGCAGGCATTCGAGGTGCCCGATCGACTCTTTGAATACGTACGGGCAGTCGTCGACAACCGCGCGCTTGCGACGGTGCTGCTCTTTTTGCTGAGCCTGCTGCTGATTGGCATCGACAACATCGCCGGAGTCTTAGCGGTGCTGCTTGTCGGCTTTTTGCTGATCGATCGATTCGAAATCGTGCGCCGTTGCGTGGTGATTGGCGGTGCCGCGTGGGCCATGACGTTGGCGATTGGCGCCATGGCGCTCGGCGGCATCGAAGGGCCGGTGCTGTTCGATGCCGGCTTTGTATTCAACATGCTTGGCTTTGTGCTGGCGCTTGCCGTGTGCGTTCTGTTCTTTTGCGGCCGCGCCCTGTACTACCATGGCTACGAGCAGGGCGAGCAGCATGCCGATTGTGTGCTGGCCGCTCGTATTCAAGATCGCCTGATCGATCACCCCGACACCTGGGATAACATCGACGGCGACTTCTTGGAGGTCGAGGGCGCCCTTAACCGCGTGCGTGACCGTGAGCGCAAGGTGCAGCAAGCTCTGCGTGACGAGTCGCATTGCAAGGACGATTTGGTCACGTACTTGGCACATGACCTACGCACCCCGCTTGCCAGTGTGGTGGGCTATCTTTCGCTGCTGCAAGAGGCTCCTGAGCTGCCGGTTGAGCAACGTGCGCGCTTTACGGGCGTGGCACTCGACAAGGCGCACCGGCTCGATGCGCTCATCGAGGAGTTCTTCGATATCACGCGCTTTGACTTCCACGATATCGTGCTCACGCGCGGCTATGTTGATCTGGGGTTGCTGCTGGCTCAGGTGGCTGACGAGTTCTATCCCATCCTCAACGAGCAGCATAAGGAAGCCCAAGTTGATATTCGCGAGGACCTGACGGTGCTCGTGGATGGCGACAAGATGGCCCGCGTGTTCAACAACATCATGAAAAACGCCGTCGCCTATAGCTACGAGGGCTCGACCATCACGATTGAGGCCAGGCGCCAAGACGATGGTGGCGTGCGCGTGCGCTTTATCAATCAGGGCGATCCTATCCCTGCGGCTAAGCTCAAGGTAATCTTTGAGAAGTTCTATCGCCTGGATGCGGCGCGTGCGACCAATCGCGGTGGTGCCGGTTTGGGCCTTGCTATTGCCAAGGAGATCATCGCGGCACACGGCGGTACCGTTGCATGTGAATCGACGCCCGAACACACGATATTCACCATCGAGCTGCCCGCCGCATAGCTAGCGTGCCCTTACAAACACTTGACAATGTGCTCACGTGCGTATGAGCCGCGATTCCTACTATCGATACTGCTGAATTGATATCGATATGGAGGTGTGCGGTATGACGGCTGCTGCGGCTGTGGAGCCCACGGAGCTTGAAGAACTCATGGAAGCGCAGGCCGAGGCCGCGCATGAGCGCGAGGTTGGGGATGCGACTCGCCCCACGGCAGAGGATCTTGCCGCCTCGCCGACGCGCATCGATGTCGAGGGCATCGACCTGTTCTATGGCGACCACCATGCGCTCAAGGACGTGAATATCAAGATCCGCGACAAGCAGATCACCTCGTTCATCGGGCCTTCGGGCTGCGGAAAGTCCACGTTGCTGCGCTGCTTTAACCGCATGAACGACGGCATCAAGGATTGCCGCATCGAGGGCAAGATTGCGCTCGATGGTCAAGATATCCTGGGCGATTGCGACATCTGCCGTTTGCGCCAGCGCGTGGGCATGGTGTTCCAACGCCCCAACCCATTTCCCATGAGCATCTACGACAACGTCGCCTACGGTCCTCGCGGTATGGGTGTGCGCGACCGCGCCGTGCTCGATGAGCTGGTCGAGGACTCCCTGCGTCGCGCTGCCCTGTGGGACGAGGTCAAGGACAAGCTCAAAGAGTCGGGCCTGGGTCTTTCGGGTGGACAGCAGCAGCGCCTGTGCATCGCCCGCGCACTTGCCGTGCAGCCCGACATTCTGCTGATGGACGAGCCGACCTCGGCACTCGACCCTGTGTCGACGTTGGTGGTGGAGCAGCTGGCCTGCGAGCTCAAGGAGACCTGCACGCTGGTGGTCGTGACGCACAACATGCAGCAGGCCGCGCGTATTTCCGATTCGGTTGCGTTCTTTTTGCTGGGTGAGCTGGTGGAGCACGCGCCCACCGCGCAACTCTTCAAGAATCCGTCCGATCCGCGCACCGCGGATTATTTGACGGGGCGTTTTGGCTGACGCTGTCTTTTACAGGTGCCTTTAGGGTTAAGATGCGGTCATATCGGCCGCAAAGGGGTTCAACATGATCTATTACGTCGAGGACGATGACAACATCAGGGATTTGACAGTCTACGCGCTGCGCAAGCAGGGAATCGAGGCCG
Organism: uncultured Collinsella sp.; assembly: GCA_900542175.1. GTDB lineage: Bacteria > Actinomycetota > Coriobacteriia > Coriobacteriales > Coriobacteriaceae > Collinsella. The sequence goes on from UQNC01000007.1 coordinate 8,861, forward strand.
AGGGCTTTTCGTGTGATGGCGAGTTTAAAGCTGCCGTGGCGCGACGGGTGCCCGATGCTGTGCTGCTCGATATCATGCTGCCCGACACCGATGGCTTGGCGATTATGCGTCGCCTGCGTGCCGATCGCCTGACGGCGACGGTGCCCATCATGATGCTTACCGCCAAGGACACCGAACTCGACAAGGTGATGGCGCTCGATGGCGGTGCCGACGATTACCTGACTAAGCCGTTTTCGCTCATGGAGCTTGCGAGCCGCTGCCGCGCACTGCTGCGTCGCGGCGGCATGGTCAAGCAGGCGAGCGATGTGCTCAGCGTGGGCGACATCGTGCTTTCGCCTAGCCATCGCGAGGTGACCGTTGCCGGCGAGCCGCTTAAGCTCACCCTGCGCGAGTTCGACCTGCTCGAGTACCTCATGCGCAAGCCCGGCGTGGTCTTTACCCGCGAGTCGTTGCTGCAGAGCGTGTGGGGCTGGGACTTCGACGGCGGTTCGCGCACCGTTGACGTGCACGTGCAGACGCTTCGCCAAAAACTGGGCGAGCATGCCAGCGCCATCGAGACCGTGCGCGGCGTGGGTTATCGCCTGGCCGAGCCTTCTGCCGGTGATGGTGCCGAAGGCGACGACACCGCGGCCACCGCATCGGAGGAGTAACCCGTGGTCTTCGCCCCCCAGGGAAAACATACGCTGTCGCACCGCGTTTTTGTGACGATCTTTGTCTGCGCCATGGCGGTTATCGTGGCGTTTACGGTGCTGGGTGCGTTCTTTGTGCAAAACACTTTGGCGGATGCCACGAGTGCCAATCTGGCGCAGGAAACCGAGCTCATTGCTGCCGCCCTCGACGAGCAGCAGGAGCCCATTCCGTTCTTGCGAAGCCTCGATCGCGAGGATCTTCGTATCACGCTGATCAATAAGGACGGATCTGTTGCCTACGACAACGAGGCGTCGCCTTCCACACTGCCCAACCATGGCGATCGCCCCGAGGTCATCGAGGCCTTTGAGAGTGGTTCGGGTTCCGCGGAGCGCGCAAGCTCTACACTCGACGAGATTATGCTGTATCGCGCCGTCACCCTTGATAACGGCCAGGTCGTTCGCTTGGCGCAGGCCCAGCCTGGCGTTGCGGCGATTTTGCTGTCGATGCTGGCGCCGATGCTGCTTATCGCAGCAGCGGGTGCAGTACTCTCGTTTTTTATGGCGCGCCGTGAGTCCCGTGCCATCATCGCGCCGTTGCAAGAGGTGGATTTGGATCACCCACGCCGTAGCTATGAGCACGCCTATGCCGAGATGGTCCCCATGCTTGAGCGCATCGAGTCGCAGCGCCAGGAACTCAAGCGCCAAATGGCGGTGCTAGCGGACAACGACCGTATGCGCCGCGAGTTCACGGCGAATATCACCCATGAGCTCAAGACGCCGCTTACGGCGATTTCGGGCTATGCCGAGCTCATCGCAAATGGCATGGTCGAGGGCGAGGACGACCTGCGCAACTTTGGCGGTCGCATCTATCGTGAGGCGGGCCGCTTGGCAGCGCTTGTCAACGACATCCTTACGCTGTCTAACTTGGACGAGGCCGAACGTGCGACTGAAGGCGAGGCAGTGCCCATTGGTTCCACGGAGCCTATTGAGCTCTCGCGTGCGATCTACGCGGTTGAGCAGCGTCTTGAACAGGTCGCCCGTCAAGCGAATGTGACGATAAGTCATGAGACCAAGCCTGTGGTCATCGAAGGCGTGTCGCGCTTGATCGACGAGCTCATCTATAATCTGGCAAGCAACGCCATCCGCTACAATCGACCCGGCGGTACGGTTACGTTGCAGTGCGGCACCAACGACGAAGGCCATCCGTTCCTCGCTGTCGCCGACACGGGAATCGGTATCGCGCCTGAAGAACAGGGCAAGGTATTTGAGCGGTTCTATCGCGTGGACAAGAGTAGGTCCAAGGCGCGCGGCGGAACCGGCCTGGGGCTTGCCATTGTCAAGCATGCGGCCCTGTATCATCACGCCACGCTCGATCTGTCGAGCGAGTTGGGCGTGGGAACCACCATTACGGTGACGTTTCCCATACAGCAGGACGAGCCATTCGCATAGCGATGCAACATAGATATTGATGTAGACGCCGCATCGGGCTTTCGGGTGCGGCGTTGTTGTGCAATTTTACGATTGCTTCCGACATTTTTACAGGAGAGCCTGTTTCTTATGTATAGAGTTTGGTCTCGGTAAAAAGATGCGATAACATACGGACAGTTTTGTCAATCCGAACTGGGGAAATGAAAGGCAAGCTGCATGACCCTTCTCGAACTGTTCCAGCTGCTGAAGAAGCACCTCAAGCTGGTCATCACCCTTCCGGTGGTCTGCGCGATCGCCATGGGCATCGTGTCCTTCGTTGCGATGGACAACACCTATACCGCGACGACGAGCATGTACATTCTCGCCAAGACCGACGATAGCGGTCAGATGAGCTACAACGATCTCTCGGCGAGCCAGATGCTTTCCAATGATATCGCCACGCTGCTGGATAGCGATAGCGTTAAGAGCGGCGCCGCCAAAGAACTGGGCCTCACCGATCTGGATGACTACAAGGTGTCTGTTTCCTCCGAGACCACCACGCGTGTCATTACGCTTTCGGTTACCGGCACCGATGCCAAGGAGACGGCTGAGGTCGCAAAGGCAATTGCCAGCTCGGTGAGTACGGTCGCTCAGAACGTCGGCGCTGCCCAGAGCATCAACGTTATCGACGAGGCTAAGACCCCCGAAGCCCCCAGCGGCCCCAAGCGCACGCTGTATATTGCCGTCGCGTTCCTCGCCGGTATCTTTATCGCAGTTGCCTATGTCGTTTTGGCAGACATGCTCAATACCCGCATCCGCGGTGCCGAAGAGGCAGAAGAGCTCCTGGGCATTCCCGTTGTTGGCCGAATTCCGGCTATGAAAGGTGGTAAATAGGCATGGCTAAGGCAAAGAACACCGATAAGCTCGTTGTACAGAATGCCGCCAAGACCCTTCTGGCCAACATCCGCTTTGCGAGCGTGGACGACCCCATTCGCACCATCACCGTTACGTCCTCGATTCCCAACGAGGGCAAGTCTACGGTTTCCATCAACCTTGCCCAGGCTATCGCCACCAGCGGCAAGAGCGTCCTGCTGGTCGAGGCTGATATGCGTCGCAGGTCCCTTGCCGATATGCTCGGCGTCCGCTCCCGCGGCGGACTCTATGCAGTCCTTTCCGAGCAGGTTTCTATTGACCAGGCGATTGTCGAGACGGGTCAGAAGAACTTCTACTTCCTCGATGCCGAGCCGCATATTCCCAATCCTGCCGACATCATCGTCTCTCACCGCTTTGCCAAGCTGGTAAAGGCACTGTCCGCCAAGTTCCAGTACGTCATCTTTGATGCTCCCCCGGTCGGCACCTTCATCGATGCTGCCGAGATCGCAAGTCTGACCGACGGTGCGCTTTTTGTCGTGCGTGAGGATTTCACCAAGCGCGAGGAGGCGCTCAACGCCATCGGTCAGCTTAAGAAGTCCGAGAAGGTCAAGCTCATCGGTACCGTTATGAACTACTGCGAGACCGAGACCAGCGAGTACTACTACTCCTACTACACCAAGGACGGTAAGAAGGTGAAGAAGGGCTCCGACGATCAGGGGACTTCCAAAAAGGGCATCTTCACCAACCGAGCAAACGTTTAGTTGATTAAGGCTGACCTATGCGTGACATTCATTGCCATATCTTGCCGGGCGTAGACGACGGCGCCGCCGATCTCGATGAGAGCTTGGCGATGCTCGAGGCTGCCAAGCGGGCCGGTGTAACCAGAATCGTTTGCACTCCTCACTGCCGTGATCCCTATTTTGATTACGACAAGATGTGGGATGCCTTTGAGCTGCTGCGTGATAACGCTGACGGTTTTCCGCTCCAGATGGGCTTCGAGGTCAACCATCGAAAGCTCGTTGAGCTTGGTATCGATGCCGCGGAGCACTTGCATTTCGATGGGACCAACGAGTTTCTGCTCGAGCTTTCGACGCATGCCGATGCGTATGCGTTTAGAGAGTACGAGAACACGATTTACGATTTGCAGTGCCGTGGCTACCAGGTGATCATCGCTCATCCTGAGCGCTATCGTGCGGTCCAAAAGGATGTAAGCGTGGCGGAGCGCCTGGTCGATATGGGCTGCAAGCTGCAGGCTTCGGCGGACTTTATTGCCGGCGGTCGATTTGGTCGCGAGAAAAAGCCGGCACAGCGCCTGTTCGATCAGAACCTGTACAGCTTCATCGCGAGCGATGCCCATAACGTGGGTCATTACGACTGCCTGGCGAAGGCTCGCGCGAAGTTTAGCGTGCGCGGAGCTCATTTTCGCTAATATCTGTCCCTAACGTTCGCATTGAATGAAAGGGCAACCATGGATATCCAACTTAAGACGGGATGCTTTGATGACGCGGCGTTGGTGCGCCGCGTCGTTTTTATAGACGAGCAGGGCTACGAGAATGAGTTCGACGCTATCGACGAGGATCAGAGCTGCATTCATGTGACGCTCTATGTAGACGGCGAGCTTGCCGGTTGCTCGCGCGTATTTCCCGAAGAGCTTGAGCGCGTGGTTGACGCAGAGGCCCCGGTGTTGCCGGCATGCGACATGGACGAAGGCGTTGCGGCGGGGGAGACCTACATTATGGGGCGCGTCGCCGTGCTGCCGGCTATGCGTCGTCGCGGACTGGCGAGTGCGATCGTCGAGGCCAGTGCTTCGTGTGCACGCGATGCCGGCGCTAAGCTTATTAAGCTGCATGCGCAGGAATACGTGTTGCCGCTCTATGCAAAGGCGGGCTACACGCAAATTGCCCCGGTAGATTACGAAGACGAGGGCCAGCCCCATGTCTGGATGGCCAAGCGCGTAGATGGCAGATAGGGACGTTCCTTTTCTGCCGGCAGTTGGGGACGCTCCTTGGCAATTGGCGCATCGGAGCGCTTAGACATACAGTTTTTCGATACCGTATGTATATATGCGCGCTAATGGGTTATAAAATCTAAGTCTGAACATAGCAGGTCTGCGATTCGGCTCGGGCGACCGGGCCGTTTTTGCGGACGGGGGTAGCGCGAAAGGACTGCACATGCGTCAATTTAAGACCGAGAGCAAAAAACTGCTCGACCTCATGATCAACTCCATCTACACCAATAAGGAAATCTTCCTGCGCGAGCTTATCTCTAACGCGAGCGACGCCGTCGACAAGCTCAACTTTAAGAGCCTGCAGGACCCGAGAGTTAAGATCGACCAGGGCGACCTGGCCATTCGCGTCTCCTTTGATAAGGACGCCCGCACCATCACGATTTCGGATAACGGCATTGGCATGACCGCCGAGGAGCTCGAGCGCAATCTGGGCACCATCGCTCATTCCGGCTCCGAGGAGTTTAAGACCGAGAACGCCGAGCAGCAGGGTTCGGATGTCGACATCATCGGCCAGTTTGGCGTGGGCTTCTACTCGGCCTTTATGGTCGCCAGCCATGTGAAGGTCGTCAGCCGCGCCTATGGCGAGGATGTCGCCCATGTGTGGGAATCCGACGGTCTTGAGGGCTACACCATCGAGAACGGCGAGCGCGCCGAGCACGGTACCGATGTCATCCTGACGCTGCGCGAGAACGAGAAGCTCGATGCCGACGGCGAGGCCGAGACCTACGATCGCTTCCTGACCGAGTGGGGCCTCAAGAGCCTGATTCAGCAGTACAGCAACTATGTGCGCTACCCGATTCAGATGATGGTGTCCAAGAGCCGCCAGAAACCCAAGCCCGAGGACGCCGGCGACGATTACAAGCCCGAGTACGAGGACTACCAGGAGCTCGAGACCGTCAACTCAATGACACCGATCTGGAAAAAGCGCAGCTCCGATGTCGAGCAGAAGGACTACGACGAGTTCTACAAGTCCACGTTCCACGACTTTGACGATCCTGCGCGCACCATCAGCTTCCATGCCGAGGGCACGCTCGAGTATGACGCCCTGCTGTTTGTGCCGGACCGCGCGCCGTTCGATCTGTACAGCAAGGACTACGAGAAGGGCCTGGCGCTCTACAGCTCCAACGTGCTGATTATGGAGAAGTGCGACGACCTGCTGCCCGACTACTACAACTTTGTTCGCGGCGTCGTGGATTCTGCTGACGTGTCGCTCAACATCTCGCGTGAGACGTTGCAGCAGAACCGTCAGCTTAAGGCCATCGCCAAGCGCGTGGAAAAGAAGATTACCGCCGACCTTGAGGATATGCGTGACAACGACCGCGAGGCCTACGAGAAGTTCTTTGAGAACTTTGGTCGCGGTCTTAAGTACGGCATCTACTCGAGCTATGGCATGAAGGCCGATGAACTCGCTGACCTGTTGCTGTTCTGGTCTGCCAAGGAACAGAAGATGATTACCCTGGCCGAGTATGCCAAGGGCATGCCCGAGGATCAGAAGGCCATCTACTACGCCGCCGGCGACTCGCGTGAGCGCTTGGCCAAGATGCCCGTGGTAAAGGGCGTGCTCGACCGCGGCTATGACGTGCTGCTGCTGACGCAGGATGTGGATGAGTTCACGTTCCAGGCTATGCGTGAATACGTTGCTGCCGATATGCCCAAGATCTACGAGGACGATGCAGCTCGCGAGGCTGCCGAAAAGGCCGTGGCCGACGGTGCCGAGCCCGAGGTCGAGGATCGTCATCTGGAGCTCAAGAACGTTGCGACCGGTGATCTTGACCTGGCGACCGAGGATGAGAAAAAGGAGGCCGAGGACGCCACCAAGGAGAACGAGGACCTCTTTAGCGCCATGAAGGAGGCGCTCGGCGACAAGGTCGAGAAGGTCGCCGTCTCTGCACGCCTGACCGATGCCCCCGCTTGCATCACCACCGAGGGCCCGCTTTCGCTCGAGATGGAGAAGGTGCTCCAGAAGGGTCCCGAGGGCGCGCCCGACGGTATGCCCAAGAGCCAGCGCGTGCTCGAGCTCAACGCCAAGCACCCGGTCTTTGCCAAGCTTGTCGCTGCCCAGAAGGCAGGCGACGCCGACAAGATCAAGCAGTACTCCGGTCTGCTCTACGATCAGGCCCTGCTGGTCGAGGGCATTTTGCCCGAGGACCCCGTTGCCTTCGCGGCAGCTGTTTGCAACTTGATGTAGTTAGGTAGTTACGCGGTTTTACCAAACCGTGTAACGGCTCGACGCTGCCCTCAGTTCCGCCGTTCTAACGAACGGCGGACCAGTCGACGCTGCGCGGGCGCCAGAGCGACAACTTGTCATTCAAAGAGGACGGCATGACCAGAAGGTCTATGCCGTCCTCTTTTCATGCCAATTTGTTCGCTCTGGCGCCCGCTCGCTGGCATTACCAAAACATCGATGTTACCGTGGTTCAAACTAGTCGTTGGGGGCGTTTTTGTTTGACTAGTCGCTTAAGAACGTCCCCGATGACTATTTGAATTGCTAATTTGTGCGGGTTGTGGTTTTGTGAGCTGCGGGAATTTAAGATACTGTACAACTGTACGTTAACTCATCTTCGTAGTATATTGCTACCCGCAAAACTCAACACCATTGTGCTTTGAGACGTTAAAGCGCCTACTACAATGGTTGTCGATAGTACGATTCGATTCAACGACAGGATGGATGGTCCAAGCGTGAGTCTCGGCAGCAAACTATCCAACGCAAAGGTCTCCTTTGCGATCTTTAAGCGCGACATCAAGCGATTGCTCGTGAACCCCGTCGCCCTGGTGGTTACTTTGGGCGTGTGCGTCATTCCCTCGCTGTATGCCTGGTACAACATCGTGGCTAACTGGGATCCGTACGGAAACACCCAGGGTATCAAGATTGCCATCGCCAACAACGATCGGGGCACCCAAAACGACTTGGTGGGCGAGCTCAACGCGGGCGACCAGGTCGTCGATCAGCTCAAGGAGAACGATCAGCTGGGCTGGACCTTCGTCGATTCGGCGGCCGACGCCAAGGAGGGCGTCGAGAGCGGTGAGTACTATGCGGCCATCGTAATCCCTAAGAACTTCTCGGATAACCTGGTCTCGATGCTCGACGGCAACTACCATCAGCCCAAGCTTACGTACTACGTCAATGAGAAGAAGAGTGCTATTGCGCCCAAGGTTACCGACACCGGTGCAAGCACCATCGAGGAGCAGATCAACTCGGAATTTGTCTCCACAGTGGGCGAGACCGTTGCCAGCATCGCCAAGGATGCCGGGGTCGATTTAAAGGACAAAGCAACCCAGACTCAGAATTCGTTGGCTGGTTCGGTATCAGAGGCATCCGGTACCTTGGGTGAGGTGCGCGATTCGATTGGCGACATGAATGCCGCCATCGATAAGACGAGTGGCGCTATCGCCTCGGCTGATGCCGCGTTGGCGGGCCTGCAGGGTCAGACGCCCTCTCTAACGCAGGCAATCGCTCAGGGCAATGACCTGCTGGGCGAGGCGCGCGCTACGGCGGGCAACTCTGTCGCCTCGCTCTCCAAGGCACTCTCGGAAGGCAGCCTTGCGCTCACCAAGACGTCAGCCTCCGCGAACGCTGCGATTGGCAAGCTGACGGGCGCGGTCACATCTACGACCACCCGCATCGACAACTCGCTTGAGTCTCTCCAAGCGACGATCGACCACAATAAGGCCGTTATCGGGCACTTGGAAATTCTCGTTAATGACACGTCGACAGGTTCCAAGGAAATTGACGCGCGCATTGTATCGACCATCGATTTGCTCCGCGAGCAGAATGAAAAGCTTCAGAGCATCAAGGACGGTCTGTCTGCGCAGTCGAGCGCCATGGCGAATGACGCCGCGGCTGTCTCGGGCGCCAGCGACGCTATCAATAACGCAATCCAGACCGGTGCGACCAACCTTGGCCAGGCCCAGACGGACCTGGGTCAAAACGCGCTGCCGAAGGCTTCCAGCGCGCTCGACTCTTTCTCGGTTGTATCGGGCGACCTAACCGGTATCGTGTCGGGCCTCACGCCTACAATCGCCAATGCGCGCGGTACGCTATCGCAGCTCGATGCCACGCTCAAGCAGGCCAAGACCACGCTGTCCCAGACCGATGCCTCACTTGCCAAGGTTCAGAACAAACTTGCGACCGCTGCCAACGACATCGCGGCGCTGCAGACCTCCGAGTCCATGGGCGAGCTGTCTGATCTGATGGGCGTCGATGTCAATGACGTGGCAGATTTCATGGCATCTCCGGTTGAGTTGACGTCCAAGTCGATCTATCCGGTCAAGAGCTTTGGCTCGGGCATCGCTCCCTTCTACACCAATCTGGCGCTTTGGGTGGGCGGTTACGTACTCATCGCCATCTACAAGCTCGAGGTCGATCGCGAGGGCATTGGCAGCTTTACGGCGCGCCAGGGCTACTTCGGCCGTTGGATGCTCCTGGTGATCCTGGGCGCGCTCCAGGCCACCATCGTTACGGTAGGCGATCTGGTGATTGGCGTGCAGTGCATCAACCCGCTGCTGTTCGTGCTGGGCGGCATCGCCATCTCGTTCACCTACGTCAATATCATCTATGCGCTGTCCACTACGTTTAAGCACATCGGCAAGGCAATCGGCGTCATTCTCGTCATCGTGCAGATTCCGGGTTCGTCGGGCATGTATCCCATCGAGATGATGCCCGGCTTCTTCCAGTGGCTGCACCCGCTGCTGCCCTTTACCTACGGTATCAATCTGCTGCGCGAGACGGTCGGCGGCATGTACTCGTTTAACTACCTGTTTAACCTGTGCATTCTGGGCGTGTTCTTGATCGTGGCGCTCTTTATCGGTCTGCAGCTGCGTCCGCTGCTGCTCAACCTTAACCTGCTCTTTGATAAACAGCTTTCCACGACCGGTATGATGATTTGCGAGTCCAACGACCTGCCGCGCCAGCGCTACTCGCTGCGCACGGCCATGCGTGTCATGCTCGATTCCGATTCGTACCGTCGCGAACTGCTCGATCATGCGGTCGCCTTTGAACATCGCTACCCGTACTACATCAAGGGCGGTTTTGCCGCCGTGGTGGGCGTTCAGGTCCTGCTTTTTGTCCTGTCGACGGTTCTCGATATCGACAATAACGGCAAGATCATCCTGCTTGTCATTTGGATCATCTCGGTTATTGCCATCTGCGGCTGGCTTATCAATATCGAGTACATCCGCTCGAGCCTCAACACCCAGATGCGCATCTCGGCGCTTTCGGATGAGGACCTGCGCCGCGAGATGCGCGAGCACACGGCCGCCATTCCGGCCGCTCGTCGCATGTTCGGCTTGAATGCGAGCGAGCGGGGGTCTGAACCCAAGACTCAGGCTGTCAACCAATGTGGTCATCGCGATGCGGCCCATGTGCCCGAGAACGGGGATGACACGTTTGTGATGAATGAAAAGAACGCCCCGCTCGGCAAGCACTCCAAAGGAGGTGAGGCATAAATGAAGAACATCCTGCATCTGTTTAAGCGCGATGTCCAAAACGTGTCTCGCTCCGTAATCGGCTTGGTTGTCGTGATGGGCCTCATTATCGTACCGTGCCTGTACGCGTGGTTTAACATCGCCGGCAGCTGGGATCCGTACGGCAACACCGGCAATCTTAAGATCGCCGTGGTCAACACCGATGAGGGTTACGAGAGCGATCTGATCCCCGTCGAGGTCAACGTGGGCGAAAACGTGACCGCCACCCTGCGCGGCAACGAGAACTTCGACTGGGTTGTGCTCAACGATCGAGAAAAGGCCATCGAGGGCGTCAAATCGGGCGCATACTATGCGGCTGTCGTTATCCCTAAGACGTTTAGTGCCGATATGATGACGCTCTTTTCGACCGACGTTAAGCATGCCGATATCGAGTTTTACGAGAATCAGAAGGCCAACGCCATCGCGCAGATCGTGACCGAGAAGGGTTCGAGCGCCGTTCAGAACCAGGTTAACGAATCTTTTACCGAGACCATTACGAGCATCGGTCTTAAGACGGTGTCCAGCCTGCTCGATTACATGAGCACCGACCAGGTCAGCAACTTTATCGCCAACCTGTCCTCGACGCTCGGCGATTCGATTGGGGACCTGCAAGACGTTCAGGCTAATGCTTCGTCGCTGGCGGGCATTTTGAGCTCTACGTCCGATTCGTTGACGTCGGCGAGCGGTATGCTCCAGCAGACGGGTACGGTCGATGAGTCGACCAGGCAGTTGATGGAGCATGCCAAGAGCGGCATGAGCGATTCCAAAGAAGCGCTGAAGACCGCCAACGACGCCATCAACGCCGCGATTGACGGAAGCGCGGGCTCGTTCGACAACGTGTCCGCCGAGCTTGCGAAGGCATTCGATGCCGCGAATCAGCATGTCTACCTTACGGTGTCTCAGCTCAACGATGCCGCGGCGGCGCTCAATACACGTGCCGACGATATCGACGCCACGGCCGACCAGCTCCGCGGCTTTGCCGAGCAGGTCAGTGACGAAAAGCTCCAGGAGAGCCTTAAATCTGTGGCAACATCGCTGGGCAGGATCGCGGTGGAGTATCGCAACAACGCCAAGGACCTGACGGCAACTGCTAAGTCCCTTTCTGACAGCATGGCAGAGGTCAACAGCACGCGTGCCGAGGTCGATCAGGCCATCGCCGATGCCAAGGCGGGCATTTCGGGCGCCAAGTCCGACTACGATTCCACGTTCTCGGTTAAGGTCAAGGAGCTCAAGAAGACGGTTTCGGGCATCCTGGACTCGCTCGATGGCATCTCGGGCGATCTGGATAGCGCCGTAGACGGCCTGACCGACGCATCCGGTTCGCTGGCAAAGGGCCTCTCCAAGGCCGCCAAGCTGGTCAACAAGGCTTCCGATCAGCTAGGTGAAGCGTCCGATAAGATCAGCGCCTTTAAGGACGAGCTCGATGGCGCCCTGATGTCGGACGACCTTGCCACGATCAAGACGATGATTGGCAACGATCCCGAGGGTTTGGCCGTGTCGCTTTCCGGCCCCGTCGCGCTCGATCGCAAGCCGGTCTATCCGATCCGCAACTACGGTTCGGCCATGGCACCGTTCTACACGATTCTGTCGCTATGGGTCGGCTCGATCGTGCTGGCGGCCATGATGAAGGTCTCGGTCGACGACGAACTCATCAACGAGCTCATCCCCGTGCGCTTGCACGAGATCTACCTGGGTCGCTACCTGTTCTTTGGCGGTTTGGCCCTGCTGCAGGCAACGCTCGTGTGTGCGGGCGACATCCTGTTCTTTGGCATCCAGTGCGATAACCCATTGCAGTTTGTGCTGGCGGGCTGGGTCGCGAGTCTCGTGTTCTCCAATATCGTCTACACGCTCACCGTGTCGTTTGGCGATATCGGCAAGGCGCTCGCCGTCGTGCTGCTGGTCATGCAGGTCGGCGGTTCGGGTGGTACGTTCCCCATCGAGATGACCGGCCCCGTGTTCCAGGCGATCTATCCGTTCCTGCCGTTTACCCATGGCATTAACGCCATGCATGCCGCCATGGCTGGCGCCTACCATATGGAGTACTGGGTTGAGCTGGGCATTCTGGCGAGCTATCTGATTCCGTCGCTGGCACTGGGCGTCGTCTTCCGCCGTCCGGTCATCAAGGCCAACGACTGGATTATCGAAAAGCTGGAGAGTACTAAATTAATCTAGCGCAACAATGTAAACGCTGATACTGCGGCAATGTCAGCGAGCGAGCCGCATTTGCGCCAAGGTGACGTGAAATGAAAGGGCGCTGACCTTCTGGTCGCGCCCTTGAAATTGAACGTCAGATTGGTGTGAATGCGGCTCGCGCAGCGTCGGCCGGTCCGCCGTTCGGTAGAACGGCGGAACAAGACGCTTTAGCGTAGTGAATTGCGTGGGCTGCTTGGTTGTTGCTACAGTAGCGGGGCGTGCCGGGGGTCCGGTGCGCCCCGTTTTTATTTGACCATGAGGCGGCACGCAGCCATACGCGTGCGGACACCACGCCCAGATTGAGTGTGAGGATGTTCCATGGCCCAATACGCTGCCAACGAAATCGAAAACATGCCCGATAGCCCTGTCGCACGGGAGGACCTGGGCGCCGGCGGCACCTCCCGCGGCGCCGGCGCGCGTTCCCCGTTCTTCTGGAAGGTCTTGCTGCTATCGGTGGCGGTCATCTGGGGCTATTCCTTTACCACCATGAAAGATGCGCTCGACACCATTCCGGTGTTCGAACTGCTCTATATTCGTTTTCTTCCGGCTTCGCTGGTTATGTTCGCCATCTTCCACAAACGCATCATCGCGCACTTTAATGCCCGCAACCTTATCGTCGGACTTGGTATGGGCGCACTTATGTGGGGCGCGTACGGTTTGCAGACGATTGGCCTGGCACAGACCACGGCGGGCAAGAGTGCATTTTTGACGGGCACCTATTGCATCCTCGTGCCGTTTGCGAGCTACGTCCTAAGCGGCGAAAAGCTTACCCGTTACAACTTGGGCGCCGCGTTGCTGTGCCTGGCGGGCATTGGTCTGGTGGCGCTCGATAGCGTCGAGTTCAATGTCGGCGATGTCATCACACTGGGCGGTGCGGTCTTCTTTGCCATCCAGATGGCGGTGACCGCCAAGTATGGCCGCAAGATGGACATCAACGTCATCACGTTTTGGATGTTTGTGGGCAACGGCGTGCTGAGCCTGATCTCGTCGCTGTTATTCGAGACCCAAGCGCCGCTGTCCGCGTGGACGCCGAGCTTTATCGGTGTGATGGCGTTTCTATCGGTGGGCTGTACGTGTGTGGCTCTGCTCATCCAAAACGTCGGCCTGGCGCATGTCCCGGCCTCAACAGGCTCGCTGCTCCTTTCGATGGAGTCGCCTTCGGGTGTGCTGTTCTCGGTGCTGCTGATGGGGGAGGCGCTCACCTCGCGCCTGCTCGCCGGCTTCGCGCTCATCTTTCTTTCGATTATCTTGAGCGAGACGCATTTCGATTTTTTGCGTCGAAAGCCGCGTCCGCAATTGTAAACAATTTGTTGCGCCGCCCCCCGGGGCGGCATTTTTTATGCGTCGCCCTTAAAGTAGTACCTTGCACTTTACGCTATCAAAGTGCTTGCTGCAAAAACGTTACTGGAGGGCATCTATGGCACCAGCACTGTCCGATCTTCAACCGCAATCAGCGCCCAAGGCCACCGCGGCGGCGCAGACCGCTATCGGTGACGGTCTTGTTGCAGAAGCTCAGGCTTTTGCAGACGAGCTCGCTGCGTGGCGACACGATTTACATCAGATGCCCGAGCTGGGTAATAGTCTCCCGCAGACCTCTACGTATATCCAAGCGCGCCTGACCGAGATGGACATCCCATTTGCTACGCTCGTCGATGGTTCCTGCGTTGTGGGCCTTGTCGGCGCCGGTGCCGCCGCGGCCCAAGGCAATGGCGTCTGCACGAATGAGCAGGCCGGTACGGTCATCATGCTTCGTGGCGACATGGACGCCCTGCCCGTTGCCGAGGAATCCGGCGAGCCCTTTGCATCCACCAACGGCTGCATGCACGCTTGCGGTCACGATATGCACGCGACGGCGCTGCTTGGTGCGGCTCGTATGCTCAAAGCGCGCGAGGCAGAGCTTGTTGATGCCAACGCTACGGTTAAGTTGCTGTTCCAGCCGGGCGAGGAGACCTTTGAGGGAGCACGCGCTGCCATCGCCGACGGCTTGCTCGAGAACCCGCGCCCTCAGGCGGCCTTTGCCATGCATGTCAACAGCCAGTCGCCGCTTGGTCTGGTGCTCTACGGCAGCCCGGCGCTTTCGGGCGTGTACGGTTTTCGCATCACGCTTCAGGGCAAGGGCGGCCATGGCTCGAGCCCCGAGATTTGCATCGACCCCATCACGGCCGGCGTTCATGTGCACCTGGCGCTCCAGGAGCTCGTTGCTCGCGAAGTGCCGGCGGCCAAGGAGGTCGCACTGACCGTTGGTAAGTTTGCTGGCGGCTTGGCGGCCAACGTCATCCCTGACACCTGCGTGCTCGAGGGAACGCTGCGCGGCTTTGATGTTGAGCTCATGGCTCACCTCAAGACCCGCATCGCGGAGGTCGTTAACGGCGTTGCCGCAACATATCGTACGCCGGCGACCATCGAGACGCTTTCGGATGTTCCGCCGCTTGTGCTCGACAGCGATATGACTCAGGCGTCGCTTGGCTACATGGGCGCAGTGCTGCCCAAGGCGGCTTTCTTGCCGCTATTCCATGCCATGGCGAGTGAGGACTTCGCGCTTATCTCGAGCGAGATTCCGAGCGCGTACTTTACCGTGGGCGCGGCCGTAACCGACACGGACGAACACTTTGCCCAACACCATCCCAAGGCACGCTTTAGCGATGCCGAGCTGCCGCTCGGCGCCGCGGCCTATGCCGCCGTCGCTTTGGGCTATATCGCCGACCACCGGTAGCACCCAACCTTGCCTTTCAAGTCTGCGGGCATGGCCGTAAGGCCTATGCCCTTGTCTTTCAAGGCAATCTTGGGCACTACCGGCGCCCGGCGCAGGCTATTCGTTTGTCTAAAAGGAGCAGTATGCCCCAGCAGCGTAAGTTCTTCCCCGGCTGGCTCGTGGTGGCCTCCGGCTTCGTGATCATGGCCACGTGCTACACGATTTTCGTCAACTGCATGAGCCTGTTCCAGCCGCTCATCGTCAGCGACTTGGGAATATCTCTTGCGCAGTACAACGTCTCCAATGCGATCTCTACCGTGGTGAGCGTTATCGGATCGCTTGTCATTGGCCATGTTGCCGATAAAGTAAGCGGTCGCATTTTGGGCCCCCTAACCGTTATCGCCACCTCGGCGGTGCTCGCGGGCATGAGCTTTGTGGGTGAGCTTTGGCAGGTCTATGTGCTCTTTGCCGTCTCGGGCTTCTTTGCGAGCGCCTGGATCGTGTGCCTGGTGTGTTCTGTTGTCATGCTCGTATTCCTGCTGACCTCGGAGCCCATCGCCGCCAAGCTGCGCGCGAGCGTGGCGGGGGAGTAGACGTCCGTCGCTCTTTTCTGTTCGCCCCGTTCTATCCGTGGCCGCCTTGGAAGCCGAATGGATGCTCGTACCATCATTCGGTTTCCAAGGCGGCCACGGGCCTACGAAATGATCCGTTTTCCTCCGTCCCCAAGGGGTCGCGTGATCCGAAGGGGACGGAGGAAAGCGGATCGCAAACAGCGGCGGCGCATCTGGCCGAACGAGTCCCCATACCCTCGTTCGGTCAGACGCGCCGCCGCTGTTTGTGTTTGTGCCGTATAATGACCGTTACCTATGACGCGATACAAAAGAAAGGTGTTTGCCCATGCAGGCACAGAAGGCGGAGGGAACCCGCGACCTTATCGGCGCCGAGATGCGCGCCTGGCAAAAGATGCAGCAGATTGCGGCCGGCGTGTTCGAGCCGTTTGGTTTTAAACCCATCGAGACGCCCGCGATCGAGCAGGTGGACGTGTTTGCCCACGGTATCGGCCAGTCGACCGACGTCGTGCGCAAGGAGATGTTCCGCGTGTTTAGCGGCGCCAACCTGGAGCGCGTCTTTACCGAGGGTACCGATACCAAGCTCAAGCCCAAGCAGCGCCTGGCACTTCGCCCCGAGGGCACGGCCGGCGTGGTGCGCGCCGTCGTCGAGAACAACCTGGTGCCCCAGGGCTCCACGCCGTTTAAGGCGTACTACGCCGAGGCCATGTTCCGCGGCGAGCGTCCCCAGAAGGGCCGCTTGCGCCAGTTCCATCAGGTGGGCATCGAGTGGCTCGGCGCTCCCGATCCGGCGGCAGACGCCGAGTGCATCATTATGCTCATGGAGTTTTACAAGCGCCTGGGCTTCGATCTGTCCAAGCTCCGTCTGCTTATTAACTCGATGGGCGATGCCCAATGCCGTCCGGCCTATCGCGAGCAGGTTAAGCAGTTCATTCTCGACCACGCCGATGAGATGTGCGACGAGTGCCGCGAGCGCGCCGAGCTTAACCCGCTGCGCGCCTTCGACTGCAAGAACGACCACTGCCGCGAGATCATGGCCGACGCCCCGCTGATGGGCGACAACCTGTGCGATGAGTGCCGCGAGCACTACGAGCAGGTCAAGCGCTATCTGGACGTCGCCGGTATCGAGTACGTCGAGGATCCCACCCTGGTGCGCGGCCTGGACTACTACACCCGTACCGTCTTTGAGGTCGAGGCCCCTGGCGCCGGCGTCGGCTCCATCGGTGGCGGCGGCCGCTACGATGGCCTGGTCGAGCTCGAGGGCGGCAAGCCCACGGCCGGCGTCGGCTTCGCCGTCGGTTTTGAGCGCGCCCTGCTGGCCCTGCAGGCCTTTGGCAGCGACCTGGGCGCCGAGGAGACCCCGTGTGTCTACGTCGCCAATGCCGGCAAGGAGTTGCGCCAGAACGTCTTTGCCATTACGCAGGAGCTTCGCGCCGCAGGTATCGTGACCGAGGCAGACTATCAGGGTCGTTCGCTTAAGGCTCAGTTTAAGCAGGCCGACAAGGTGGGCGCTAAGCTCATTTTGGTCTTGGGCGGCGACGAGCTTGCCGCCGGCAAGGTCAAGGTGCGCGACATGGAGAGCCATGACGAGGCCCTCGTCGATCTGGCCAACGTGGTCGAGGCGGTTCGTGAGCGCCTGTAGCGCATGATTTTTGAGCTGTGGACTCACTAAAGCGCTCAGCTCATTGAGAGCGATTGTTACGGGGGTGTTTCGCATTTATGCGGAATGCCCCCGTTTGCATATGCCGCCCACCGAGAAATACGACCATTTGGGGCAAAAAGCCTTGCAATGCAGAAAATACTTTTGTGTGGTAAAGCGCAATCAGCGTCGAAAGTTTTTGCCGAGTGCCTATAATAAATACCGCATGTTACGTGCATAGAAGGAGGAATGGGAGGAAACGTGGCTGAGAACCTAAGCAACCAGTCTGTACCCGAAGCCGCGGCGCGCGTCGCTGCCGTGGTCAACCGCCTCGTTAACCGAATCGGCTCGAATGCCGAATCCAAGGAGCGTCTCGCCGAGATCGAGATCCCCGAGGAGCTGCGCGACAATCTGGCGCTGTTCTTGCGCCTGGAGCGCCGTGTGCTTAGCGAGTATGATCCCGAGATCGCGGACCTGTTCGACAAGATTTTGACAGCCGAGATTGTGGCCAATGCCGGAAACCCCGGCACCCGTGCTGCCGACGAGTCCGTCGACGAGCAGGGCGTGCCCACTGCCGACGAGCCCACCGCCGTGGCGTTTCGCGAGGTCGTTGATCTGATCGACAGTCTGCCGCTCGATAAGCAGCAGGTTATCGTCCGCGCCTTTACGAGCTTCTTCCATCTGGCAAACCTGTCGGAGGAGAACTACCGCGTGGCGCAGCTGCGCGAGCGCGAGGCAGGTGCGTCGACCGATACCGAGGTCGATCCCGCCAACGAACTCACCGTCGCCTATCACCAGTTGGTAAACGAGATGGGTGTCGAGGGCGCCAACGAGCTGCTCGACAAGCTCGAGTTCCACCCTGTCTTTACCGCACATCCCACCGAGGCCCGTCGTAAGGCCGTCGAGGGCAAGATTCGCCGTATCTCCAACCTGCTGGAGGAGCGTCCGCGCCTGGGCGGCTCCGACCTGGTGGAGAACGAGCGCCATATGCTGCAGGAGATCGACGCTCTGGTGCGTACGAGCCCCATCGCGCTCAAGAAGCCCACGCCGGTCGAAGAAGCCGATACCATCATCGACATCTTCGATAACACGCTGTTCGACGTCATTCCCGTTATCTATCGTCGTTTTGATGACTGGGTGCTGGGCGACAAGGCCGGCACCGTGCCGCCGCTGTGCCCGGCGTTCTTCCACCCCGGCAGCTGGATCGGTTCCGACCGCGACGGCAACCCCAATGTCACCGCCAAGGTGAGCCGCGAGGTTGCTGCCAAGTACTTCACCCATATGGTGCTCAAGCTCGAGGACAAGTGCCGCCGCATCGGCCGTAACCTGACGCTTGAGGCCACCTACAGCAAGCCGTCTGCCGAACTCATCAACCTGTGGAACCATCAGGTCGAGATGAGCACTCAGTACACCGCACGTGCTGAACTGATCTCCGAGCACGAGCCGCATCGCGCCGTTATGCTCGTCATGGCCGACCGTCTGAACGCCACCGTCCGTCGCATCACCGATACCATGTACCACAGCGCCGATGAGTTCCTGGATGACCTGCGCGTCGTCCAGCGCTCCCTGGCCGCCTGCGGTGCCGTCCGTGCCGCCTACGGCCCGGTCCAGACCATCATCTGGCAGGTCGAGTCCTTCGGCTTCCACATGGTCGAGATGGAGTTCCGTCAGCACTCCGTGGTGCACGCCCGCGCCCTCAAGGATATCCACGAGAACGGTATCCATGGCGACCTGCAGCCCATGACGCGCGAGGTTATCGACACCTTCCGTGCCATCGGTTCCATCCAAAAGCGCTACGGCAAGAAGATGGCGCACCGCTACATCATCTCGTTCACCAAGAGCGCCCAGCATGTGGCCGACGTCTTTGAGCTGGCCCACCTGTCCTTTGCACACGAGGAGGATGTCCCCGAGCTCGACGTGATCCCGCTGTTCGAGCAGCTCGAGGACCTCGAGGGCTGCGTCGACGTGCTCGACCAGATGCTTACGCTGCCCGTGGTGCAAAAGCGCCTTGCCCAGACCAACCGCCGCATGGAGGTCATGCTGGGCTATTCCGACTCCTCCAAGGATGCCGGTCCTACCACGGCCATGCTCGCGCTGCACTCCGCGCAGGAGCGCATTGCCAAGTGGGCCGAGAAGAACGATATCGACCTGGTGCTCATGCACGGTCGCGGCGGTGCCGTGGGCCGTGGCGGCGGTCCGGCCAACAAGGCCGTGCTGGCGCAGCCCAAGGGTTCGGTCAACTGCTTCTTTAAGCTCACCGAGCAGGGCGAGGTCATCTTTGCCCGTTACGGCAACCGCACGCTGGCTCAGTGCCATGTTGAGTCCGTTGCCGCCGCAACGCTTTTGCAGTCGGCCCCGAGCGTCGAGAAGACCAACACCGAGACCACGCAGAAGTTCTGGGATATGGCGGAGAAGCTCAACGCAGTAAGCCATGAGCGCTATCTGGACCTGCTGAACACCGAGGACTTTACACCGTGGTTCTCGACCGTGACGCCGTTGACCGAGGTCGGTCTGCTGCCAATCGGCTCGCGTCCCGCCAAGCGCGGCCTGGGCGCCAAGTCGCTCGACGACCTGCGTACCATTCCGTGGATCTTTAGCTGGAGCCAGGCACGCATCAATCTGGCCGCTTGGTACGGCCTGGGCACCGCCTGCGAGCAGTTGGGCGACCTTGACCAGCTCAAGGCTGCCTACCAGGAGTGGCCGTTCTTCCGCACCTTTATCGACAACATCGAGATGTCGATCGCCAAGACCGATCAGCGCATCGCCAAGATGTATCTGCACCTGGGCGATCGCCAGGATCTGTCCGAGAAGGTCTTTACCGAGATGCAGCTCACCCGTAAGTGGGTCCTTGCCATCGTCGGTGATGAGTGGCCGCTGCAGCGTCGTCGCGTGCTCGGCTGCGCCGTTCGCGTGCGTAACCCCTATGTCGACGCTCTGTCCATCGCTCAGGTCCGCGCCCTTCGCGAGGTGCGTATGAACCAGGACGAGATGGCCGAGGAGAAGAAGGCCGAGTACATGAGCCTGATTCTTTCGACTGTGACCGGCGTCTCGGCAGGTCTGCAAAACACGGGGTAATCGATAGCCCTGGAGTCGTTCGGGCCCGCCATAGGCTTACTTTTAGGCACGTCCTCGGACATGCAAGAAGCCCTCGCTGCGCACTTCGTGCGGCGAGGGCTTCTTGCGTCCTGCGGAGTGTGCCTAAAAGTAAGCCTATGGTGGGCCCTCCTCTTGAGCCTCTCCTCCCGCCGCAGCCTTTCCCTGTTCTCTTTCTCGCGCCGTCTCTTCTCGAGCGCCCACTCCTCGGACAGGCGGGGCACCGCGAGCATGCTCCTTTTAATTGCCAGCAGTCCCGGAACGTATCTTCTCCAATAAAACCGCCGACTCATTGCTATCAGAGAAATGGTTCATAATGTCTTTGTGCGAACTGTAAGGATTATGGGGAGCAAGATGAATAAAGAATCGGGCTTCACTTGCAAACACAAAAGAATACTCGTTGTCGAGGATGATGAGAACCTAGCCTCTATCGTATCCGAGCATTTCGAACGTTTCGGGTACGCAACGGCGGTTTCCGACGGGCGAGCTGACGTGATGGACCTCTTCCGCTCTTTCGCGCCGCATGCGGTCCTGCTCGACATAGGCCTCCCTGGAAACAGCGGATATCACTGGTGCGACCTCATCAGAAGAGAAAGCCGATGCCCCATCCTGTTCATCTCCGCGCAGTCGGGCGAGGCGGATCAAATTCTGGCCCTTATGCGGGGCGCCGACGACTTTGTCTGCAAGCCGTTTTCGCTCGATATCCTCAAAGCGAAGATAGAAGCCCAGCTCCGCCGTGCGTACGGGGAGCTGTCGGGCGGTGAGGAGGATCTCCTTTCCTACGGGGACGTGCGTCTTTCCGATCGCAAGATGACGATTGCCTGTGAAGGCAGGGAAGCCGAGCTCACCAAGACAGAGCTGATGGCCCTCAGGCTTCTGGTCGGCGACGGCGGCTGCGTCGTCAGCCGCGCCCGCCTGCTTAGGGAGGTATGGGACGACGAGTGCTTCGTGGAGGACAACACGCTGAACGTCGTTATAGGGAGGATACGGAAGCGACTCGCCCAGGTTGGGTCCCACGCTGAAGTCAGGGCCGTCAGGGGCGTTGGCTACGTGCTTGAGATGCCCGAGGAGGAGAAATGAGGGCGTTGCGGATCGTGTCCCTTTTCCTGCGCGATTCAGCATGGACGGCATTCGTCGTGATGGCGGCCTCCTTGGCCCCTCTTGCCTGCATGCTGCTTTTGGACGGAGGGTCCCTGGCAGTCGATTGGCCTTATTTCCTCTTCCTTTCCCTCTTTCTCCTTTTCGTTCTGTTCGCCGTGCACCTCGCGAGATCCTGGGGTTTCTATTCCGAAGCCGAAAGGGCCATCAGGGAGTCCAACCCGATCGAATGGAGGAGGCTCGGAGGCTCGATCCCTGTGGAGCGATGGGCCAGGATGGCGGCCTCGAGAACGGAGGAAGCGTGCTCAAGGGAGGCTCATCGCCTTGCGGATGAGCGATCCGAGCGCGATGCGCTCGTCTTATCGTGGGTGCACCACGCCAAGACACCGATCGCCGTGATTCGCCTTATTTCGGAATCCAGGGGCGCCGATGCCGATATGGAGCGCCTCGGCAGCGCGGCGAGGGAGCTCGACCGCAGCCTCGACTCCTTGATTCAGGTGGTACGCGTCGATTCCCCCGAGACCGATCTGAGGATAGGGAAGGTCGACGTCGCGCGCCTCGCCCGGAACGCCGTCAACGGTGTTCGCGATCTTTTCATCGAACGGGAGGTATTTCCCTCGCTGAGCGTCGATGGAGATGCTCTCGCCTATGGGGACGAGAAGCTCATCTCAATCATCCTCGACCAATTTCTTACCAATGCGGCGAAATACAGCCCGCGTTCGTCCCACGTGTTCGTCTCCATCGCGAGTTCCTGTGACGGAGAAAGCATCGAAGTGTCCATCGAGGATGAAGGATGCGGCATATCCCCGGAGGACGTGGGACGGGTGTTCCGGCCGTTCTTCACGGGGGCGAATGGCAGAAGAAGGGAAGCCTCGACGGGAATCGGTTTGTTTCTGGCTAAGAAGGCGGCTGACGCCATGGGGGCGGAGCTCTCGCTTTCCCAGCGCGATGGGGGCGGCACTGCGGCTCGATTGCTGCTTCCTGCGGCGAATGCGCCACAAAGGTGACAGAACTGACATGTTCGCGACACGTTCATCGATTCAAAGCCCTTTCGCCTCGGGGTAGCATGCGGTTCGTAGTTCTTTGAATGAAAGGAGTCGCAGGTGAACGTGCTGGAGGTTTCCTCCCTTTGGAAGACGTACGAGGGCGCTTCGCCTTACACCGCGCTGGAGGATGTAAGCCTCAATGTCGCCAAAGGCGAGTTCGTGGGGATAATGGGCCCTTCGGGCAGCGGAAAAAGCACGCTGCTCAACGTGGTTTCGACCGTTGACCAGCCGTCGCGCGGCACGGTGCGGGTCGACGGGGTCGATCCTCACGGATTGGGAGATGAGAAACTCGCGGAATTCAGACGCCGGAAGATGGGTTTCGTGTTCCAGGATTTCAACCTGGTCCATACGCTCACGGTCGAGGAGAACATCATCCTCCCCCTCGCGCTCGACGGGTGGCCGGCGGAAAAATCGCGCGCTCGCGCACAGGAGCTCGCGCGCGACCTAGGCATCGCATCCATTCTCGGCAAGAGGACCCACGAGATATCGGGTGGCCAGGCGCAGCGCGTCGCGATCGCCCGCGCGGTGGCGGCAAACCCGTCGCTTTTGCTTGCCGACGAGCCAACGGGAAGTCTCGACTCCGCGTCGACGGGGCAGGTCATGCACCTTCTGTCGGACATGAACAGGGCAGGGGCGACGTTGCTCATGGTCACGCACGAGCCGCTGGTCGCGAGCTACTGCAGCAGGGTCCTGGTGCTTCAGGACGGCCGCATCTACCTCGAGATCAACCGCGGCGCTTCGCAGAAGGAGTTCCATCAGCGGATCATCGACGCGATGAACCAGCTCGGAGGTGTTGAGCATGACATTGCTTGACATCGCCAGGAACAATGTTCTGAGGTCTTGGAGGGACTACGCGCTTCATTTCGCCAATTCCGTTTTCGCGGTCACGGCTTTCTTCCTGTTCGTGTGCCTCGCCCTGCATCCCGAGATGGGCAGGGCGGACGCAGAGAGCACGATCGGGATCATCTCTGCGTCGTCGGGTGCACTCGTCGCGGCGTTCTCGCTCGCCTTTATTGCGCATTCGGAGTCGTGCTTCCTGCGGGCTAGGAGCAGGCAGTTCGGCTTGATGGCGATGTCGGGCGCCTCGAAGAAGCAGTTGAGGAGGATCGTGCTCGCGGAGAACGTGATCATCGGGCTGTCCGCGATTGTCGCGGGCATCGTCCTGGGAACCGCGTTCCTCAAGCTGTTCCTGATGGCCGCGGGCAGGGCCATGGGCGTCGTCGCGTTTGGTTTCTATCTGCCTGTAGCGCCCGCTATTGCGACCGTTGCGGCGTTTCTCGCTGTATTCTTCCTCTCCGGCCTCCTTGGGGCGAGGGGGCTGTCCAGGAAGAGCGTGGGGGAGTTGCTCGACGCCGATCGCATTGCGGAGGGGAAGCCCTCTGTGAAGGCGGCCGTTCTTACGGCTGTCGCATGCGCGATGCTTCTTGTTGCGGGGCTGGCCATGGGCCAAGGCGATGCGAGCATCGTATGGAGCTTCGCCCTCGTTCTGGGCGGCGTGGGCCTTCTTGCGTCGGGAACGTTCCTCGCGTTCTATCTTTGTTTCGCGGTGGGGCTCTCGAGGCGCAGATCGACAGGAGCGCATTACGAGGGGCTGTCCATGCTGAAGGCCGCCGCGTTTCAGGAGTCCCTGAAAGGGAACCTTCAGTCGATGACCGTCACCGCCGTGCTCTGCTCCCTCTCGTTCTTCGCGCTCGTCGGGCTTTTCACCCTGTCCGACGGGGCGCTCGAGAAGACGAAGGAGATAGTCCCGTATCCCGTCAGCTATATCGCGAGGGGCGACGACGTGCCCGTCTCTGACCATGTGGAGATGCTCGAGTCCGCCCTTGCGAAAAAGCCGGGACTCGTGGGGTCCGTCTTCGGATTCTCCTGGGCGGACGACGCGAGAAACGCAGTCATGAGCGAGAGATCCTACAACGAGTCCGCCGCCGTCGCGGGTCGCAATCAAATCTCCTTGGATTCCGGCGAGGCTCTTCTCCTTCCTGGTTCGAAGAGCTTCGATCCGAGCGGGGTTCCGGCGTCGGTCGAGAACGCCCTGGGGGACCTTGACGTGATGCGCGGGGAGGGGCTCGTCCTGCTCGACGGGTACGCGTCTTCGGTCACCGTACTCGACGACGCTGACTACGAAGCGGCGGGATTCGGCGGTGATGAGACGCAGGTGCATGCATACACCTACGAGGGATGGGAGTCCGATTCCGAGTTGACTGCGGCAATCGCTGACATCGTGGACTACGCCAGGGAAGGCGCGGTTTCTCTGGTTCTCGCGAGGGGCTACTACGAGGCGGACCGCGTGCAGTTCAGCCTCATGCTGTACCTGGGGAGCATGCTGAGCGTGTCGTTCCTGCTCGCGTCCGCCAGCCTCGCCTACTCGCGCCTGAACGCGAGGGCGTTCGAGGAGGGCGTGCGCATGAGACCCGTCGTGAAGCTCGGGCTATCGAGGAGGGGACTGGAGAAGGTGTGCCGGTCGGCATCGCTTCGGATTCTCGCCGTGCCCCTCGCGGTCGCGCTCGCGTACCTCTGGGTGGGCATCGCGGCGGTCGCCCTCTCCGCCGATGTCGAGATCATCGGTCCCGGTATCGGATTTACTTTGGTCGCGCTGGTCGCGGGCTTCGTCTGCTGCGCTCTCGCGACGACCTCCTACGCGTCGTCCGTTGCGAATGCCGCATTCGGAGCGAAGGCGCGTTAGACCGTCTTTGGTAGCTTTCTGAAGAAGGGACGCCTGCCGGTTTCTGGCTGTTCCTTCCATCCAAATCGATCAGTTGATAAGGAACCGGCAGATTGGAATAAACGATGAAATTCAGGACGCTCATGTTTACATTGGCTGCATTCGCTTTAGCAGGTTCTTGCCTTTTGGTTGGTTGCGCTATCGCAAAATCGATTCCTTCGGAAAGGGAGAAACAGACGGTTGCGACGGCTAACCAAATCATTTCCGAAGAGTATGGCATTTCTTTTGATGCAAATGACTATAGTTATTCTGTAGGGGAGAAGACCTCGGAAGGAGACTATGTTCCCTTGGGGGATGCGAAAGAGGACTCGAGATCCGCGGGGCGTATCATTTCCGTTTCCGCACTCAAGAAAAACGCGCCTGAGGAAAATGAGATGCACTCCTACTCTCTGGAATACTCCCTGCGGTCAAATCAAATCCTGCATGTCAGCGTGAAATTTGGCTGAGATGGATCTGCTCCGACGAAACGATTGCGCTCACAAGTGAATCGAGGCAATCAGAGCGGGGAGCTAATATGACAATTACCGGTATATGTGATTCGGTATACGAATATCGCTTTGCTAGGAGAAGGGGATGCCTGCACACGGCATCCCCTTTGCAATCTGTGAACTCTCTGATTGAAAACAAAGAAGATTTCCTGATCTGAGCAAGTACCGTCCTCGCCTGCTTCCTCACGAAAGAGCAGGCGAGCGGCCTAACCGAAACCCGCAGGAGGATGGCGGAGGATTACGGCCCGGCGAGCCATGCGGACCCTGCTGTAGAAGCATTCGATGTACTCGAATATCCCTAGCGTCGCCCGCCCCCTGGCCTCGAACGTGCGCGCGTGCGCGCACTCGGCTTTATGAGCGACTCCAGTTCCCTTTGGGGTGGCGGCCGTTTTGTTGCGGGTCAAATATGAACGTTGTGTTAATGAGTCGGTGGACGGCGGTGTTTTTCGGTGAGCGGCGTATCCTTCCAACGGTTTATCTAGTGTGTCAGTTGAAAGGAAGAGGGTGCTCGTCATTGTTTGAATGTGAACTGCCGTTTGACCACAAGACGTTGCATCTGGAGCTCGAGGATAAGAACTTCGCGGGTGTGATGGAAGGTCATCAAAACGAGTTTAAGACCACGAAATCGCAGGAAGAGCTGGTAGAGGAGTCGCTTGCCAACCCTTATGGCTCGCCTTCGCTCGAGGAGCTTTGTGCTGGCAAAAAGGATATCGTCATCATTAGCTCCGACCATACGCGTCCCGTTCCCTCGCGTGTGACGATGCCTATTCTGCTGCATCACATCCATTCCGCTGCGCCCGAGGCTCGTGTGCGTATTTTGGTTGCTACGGGTATGCACCGTCCGTCGACGCACGAGGAGCTCGTCAACAAGTATGGCGAGGAGATCGTTGCCAACGAGGAAATCGTTATGCACGTCGCGACTGACGACAGTATGATGAAAAAGATCGGCACCCTGCCTTCTGGTGGCGAGTGCATCATCAACAAGATTGCCGCCGATTGCGATCTGTTGCTTGCCGAGGGCTTTATTGAGCCGCACTTCTTTGCCGGTTTCTCCGGCAGCCGCAAGTCCGTGCTGCCCGGCGTCGCCAGCTACAAGACTATCATGTACAACCACAACGGCCAGTTTGTGAATGATTCCCACTCGCGTGCCGGCAACCTGTGCCATAACCACGTGAGCGAGGACATGTTTGCCGCTGCCGAGATGGCTCACCTTGCCTTTGTGCTCAACGTGGTGCTCAACGGCAAGCACGAGGTCATCGGCTCCTTCGCCGGCGACATCCACAAGGCACACGAGGCTGGCTGCGAGTTCGTAAAGAGCCTTGCCGGCGTTGAGCCCGTCGAGTGCGAGATTGCCATCACCACCAACGGCGGCTACCCGCTCGACCAGAACATCTACCAGGCCGTGAAGGGCATGTGCGCTGCCGAGGCCACGCTTCCCGAGGGCGGCGTGATCATCGATGTCGCCGGTTGCGCCGACGGTCACGGTGGCGAGGGCTTCTATCACAACATCGCCGACAACGATCCGGCAGAGTTTGAGCGCGCCTGCATCGACCGTCCTAAGGACGAGACCCTGCCCGACCAGTGGACGAGTCAGATCTTTGCCCGCATCCTGGCGCATCACCCCGTGATCATGGTCACCGACCTGTGCGATCACCAGATGATCAAGGATATGCACATGACGCCGGTCAACACCCTCGAGGAGGCGCTCAAGCTCGCCTTTGAGATGAAGGGTGCCGATGCCAAGGTTGCCGTCATTCCCGATGGCCTGGGCGTTGTCGTCGCGCAGCACTAGTACGCGGCCTAAACGAATCGTTTATAACCGACAAGAAAGATAAGGTTTTATGCTTACCAAACTCCTCTGCGAATTCGGCGCAACGGCCCTCATGATCATCTTTGGCGTGGGCGTGCACTGCGATACCGTGCTCAAGGGCACTAAGTATCAGGGCTCCGGCCATATGTTTGCCATCACCACCTGGTCTTTTGGCATCTCGGTCTGCCTGTTTGTCTTTGGCGGCGCCGTGTGCATGAACCCGGCTATGGTGCTTGCCCAGTGCATCGTAGGCCTGGTGCCGTGGAGCAGCTGCATCCCCTTCATGATTGCCGATATGCTCGGCGGCTTTGTGGGCGCCGTAATCGCTTGGCTTATGTATGCCGATGAGTTCAAGGCTTCCGAGGGCGTCGTCGACCCCATTGCCCAGCGCAACATCTTCTCGACCAACCCCACCACCGAGGGCACCAACTATGCCCGCAACTTCTTCTGCGAGGCTATCTGCACCTTCGTGTTCATCAGCGCCATCCTTGCTGCCGCTAGCCGCGCCGGCGAGAACGTTCTGATGCTCGCCATCTGCGTCGGCCTGATCGTTTGGGCTGTTGGCATGGGCATGGGCGGCATCACCGGCTTCGCCATGAACCAGGCTCGTGACCTTGGTCCTCGTATGGCCTATCAGGTGCTGCCGATCAAGAACAAGGCTGACAACAACTGGAAGTACGGCCTGCTTGTTCCTGGCATCGCTCCGTTTATCGGTGCCGCTCTGGCCGCACTGTTTGTGCACGGTTTCTTGGGCATGTTCTAGTCCAAGGCTACATAGTTGTCCGCTGGCCGCATGGGGTAACTTCCCAGCGCGTCCTCGGACATGCAAAAAGGCTCGCTGCGCACTTCGTGCGGCGAGCCTTTTTGCGTCCTGCGGAATGCGCTGGGAAGTTACCCCATGCGGCCAGCTGCGGGATCTTAGTCGCGTTGGAACAAGCAACCCAACATATATATCTGAATTTGGATGGGAGGGGCTTGTTGCTGCTGGGGGCGTTGAAGTGCGAGTGACGCTTTGGGATGCGTGGCGGCCTGGGTTGGGGCGATGCTTTGGGATGAGTTTCTTACTTAGTTGAAGAGGGGTTTTATGGCTGATAGGTAGTCTTTGGCTACGTCCTCTTTTGGGGCTTGGAAGTTGTGCCAGGCCCACCATTGGACCATTCCTACGAAGCTTGAGGCTATGTGGTGTAGCAGGAAGCTTCGGTCCATGGTGGCGGCGGGACCGTTTGGGTCGGTAGGGACGGTTTCGGCTGCTCGTGACATGATGGTCTTGCGTAGGCAGTCGGCGAAGACGCGTGAGCCGGCGCCGGCTACGAGGGCTCGAACGCCCTGACGGCGCTCCCAGAGGTTGTTGAGGATATGCTCGACCTGCACGAATGGGTCGTCGAGCGGTGTGCCATCGTCGTCGAGGGCGTGGGTGCAGATGTCGCTCACGAGCTCGGACAGCAGGTCGTCTTTGCTCTTAAAGAGGCCGTAGAATGTCGCGCGGCCTACGTGAGCGCGCGCGATGATGTCGCCGACGGTGATCTTGCCGTAGTCCTCTTCGCGCAGCAGCTCGGAGAACGCCGCGACGATCGCGGCGCGGCTTTTGGCCTTGCGGGCATCCATGGCTATGCGTCCGCGTCAACGAGCAGACAGCGGAGCGTCCCGGAGCAGCCCTCGTAGGGGCGCTTGCCGGCGCCGTAGCCGACGGCTTCGATGCGGTAGCGTGAGGGCAGTTGGTCGGACGTGCGCAGAGCAGTGACGATGGCGGCGCCCGTGGGCGTCACGAGCTCGCCGGCGACCGGTGCAGGCGTGAGGGCGATATTGCCCGCCTGGCACAGGTTGACGACAGCGGGGACGGGAATGGGCATGAGGCCGTGGGCGCAGCGAATGGTGCCGTGGCCCTCGGAAAGCGACTCGACCACGATGTCCTCAATACCCAGGTCGTCGAGGCAGATGGCGACAGAGCAGACGTCGACAATGGAGTCGACGGCGCCCACCTCGTGAAACAGGACGGTGTCGGGCGTTTTGCCGTGAGCCTTGGCCTCGGCAGCAGCGAGTACGGAAAAAATGGCAAGGGCGCGACGCTTGGCGCCATCGCTTAGCTGTGAGCCGTCGATGATGGCGGTGACGTCCGCCAAAGAACGGTGGTGGTGGGCGTGATGGTGACCCTCGTGGCCATGACCGTGGCCCTCATGGTCATGCTCGTGGCAGTGCTCGTGTTCGTGCCCGCCATGATCATGATGGTGGTGCTCATGCTCGTGTGTGTGCTCGGCAGCTGCTTCGTTGCCGTAGAGCCAGGCCATGTCGTGGTCGTGGTTCTCGAGCTCCTCTGCCAGCTGAACGTCAAAGTCGCAGGCGTCGATGCCATGCTTGTTTACGCGGGTGACGGCAATCTCAAAGCCGCCGACCGGCAGCGTGGCGAGCTGTTCGCGCAGGTGCTCCTCGCTGGCGCCCAGGTCGAGCAGGGCTGCGACGGTCATGTCGCCGCTGATGCCCGAGGTGCCGTCGATGATAAGCGTGTGCTGATGGTTGGACATAGAATGCTCCTTAACGGGCGCGGGATGTACCGGCGCTCAAATGATTGATAAGACTTGCCTGGTAGGCGGCGCCGAAGCCATTGTCGATGTTGACGACTGAAACGCCGCTGGCGCAGGAGTTGAGCATGGCGAGCAGTGCGGCCACGCCGCCAAAGCTCGCGCCGTAGCCCACGCTGGTGGGGACGGCGATGACCGGACAGCTCACAAGACCGCCGATAACGCTCGCCAGGGCGCCTTCCATGCCGGCGATGGCGATGACCACCTGCGCCTGGGCAAGTTCCTCAGCATGAGCGAGCAGGCGGTGCAGGCCGGCGACACCCACGTCGTAGAGGCGATCGACCTCGTTGCCGTAGAACTCGGCCGTCAGTGCCGCCTCTTCGGCGACGGGCAGGTCGCTCGTGCCGGCGCAGGCGACGACGATGTGTCCGTTGCCGGTGGGGGAGGGCTTGCCACCCACCAGGGCGAGCTGGGCGTCCGGGATATATCCCAGGTCGATGTCGTTGCCAAGAAGCTCCGTGGTGCGTGCGGCTTTTTCGGCATCCAAGCGTGTGACTAGGATGCGCTCCTGGCCGGCATCGCGCAGCGCTTCGATAATGGCGGCAATCTGCTCGGCGGTTTTACCGGCACCGTAGACAACCTCGCCGGCTCCCTGGCGCACTCCGCGCGAAAGATCGAGCTGCGCAAAGCCCAAATCGGCGGTCGGAGCCGTCTGGATGCGCGTGAGGGCGTCGGCAGGGGTGACTGATCCGCCGGCAACGTCGCTCAGCAGCTGCTCAAGATCTCGCTTATCCATATATGTTCCCTTCGACGGCGCAAAGTCTAGCACTCAAAGGGTATGTTTCCGAACACTAAGATAAAATTGTTCGGAAACTATAGGACGGACTGATTCAATTGTTAGACGGATCGGCTAGTCGCGCAGGATGATGTCCATGGCGAGCATCAGGTTACGCTCGTCGATGGCAAACGGGGCGGCTTCGCGCGTCTTTGGCTTGGCGCAAAACGCGATGCCCGTGCCAGCGGCCTGGATCATGGGGATGTCGTTTGCCCCGTCGCCAATAGCGACCGTGTGGGCCATGTCGACGCCGCACTCAACTGCCCAGTCCAGCAGCTGGATGAGCTTGGACTCCTTGGTCACAATCTCGGCAGCCAACTTACCGGTAAGCTTGCCGTCCACGACCTCTAGGCGGTTGGCCAGGCAAAAATCGATGCCCGCGGCGGCTGCGATCTTGTCAGCGACCTCGTGGAAGCCGCCGCTTACCACGCCGACCTTCCAGCCCTTGCTGTGTGCCGAGCGCACAAGCTCTAACGCGCCGGGGGTAAATGTCACGCGCTCAAAAGTGCGCTCGAACACGCTCTCATCCAAGCCGGCAAGCAGCCCCACGCGCTCCTCGAGCGCTTGCTTAAAGTCCAGCTCGCCGCGCATAGCGCGCTCGGTGATTTGCGCAACTTGCCCGCCCACGCCGGCCTCCTCGCCCAACAGGTCGATGACCTCCTGGTTGATGAGGGTGGAGTCGATATCCATAACAATGAGGCGTGCAGTCATGACGGGCCTTTCCAAGTGCTGTTTTATTGGGGCATATTGTCGCACGTGACGAGCGCGGGCGGGTGCCGCGGTGCGTCAATTGTTTCGTCTCCGTCAAGTCTTTGGGCAGGAGCTACTTTTCCGCGGCACATCGACACAGGTGCGATAAGATAGAACGCCATGTCTGGCTGCGCGGTTTACGCAGGCTGGGCAAATCTGTACGACGCCGCCCGGAACGACACGGGGCGGCACAGATCCATAAAGGAGGATCACTGGTATGAGCCAGACCCGTCCCATCGACGAGCATTCCATGCACACCCGTACCTGCGGCGAGCTTCGCCGCGAGAACGTGGGCGAAGAGGTCACCCTCACCGGTTGGGTGAGCCGTCGCCGCGACCACGGCGGCCTTATCTTCTGCGATCTTCGCGACCGCGAGGGCATCACGCAGCTCACCTTCGACCCCGAGCACTCCGACGGCGACGCCTTTAAGATCGCCGAGACCATGCGTCCCGAGTGGCCCATCAAGATCCACGGCGTCGTGCGCTCCCGTGGCGAGGAGACCACCAACACCAAGCTCGCGACCGGCGAGATCGAGGTCCTGACCGACCACGCCGAGGTTCTCAACACGTCCGTCACCCCGCCGTTCCAGATCGAGGACGGCATCGAGACCAGCGAGGACACTCGCCTGCGCTATCGCTATCTGGACCTCCGCCGTCCCGAGATGATGGCCAACCTCAAGCTGCGCTCCGACTTCACCTTTGCCATTCGCGAGGCGCTGCACAACCGTGAGTTCATGGAGGTCGAGACGCCCTCCCTGTTCAAGTCTACGCCCGAGGGCGCCCGCGACTTCATCGTCCCCAGCCGCATCCAGCCGGGCAACTTCTACGCCCTGCCGCAGTCTCCGCAGCTCCTGAAGCAGCTGCTCATGGTCGGTGGCGTCGAGCGCTACTACCAGGTTGCCAAGTGCTTCCGCGACGAGGACCTGCGCGCCGACCGTCAGCCCGAGTTCACCCAGGTCGATATCGAGATGTCCTTCGTGGACCAGAACGATGTCATGAGCGCGCTCGAGGAGGTTCTTGCCGATGCCTTCGGTCGCATGGGTGTCGAGATGCCCACGCCGCTGCGTCGCATGAACTACTGGGAGGCCATGGACACCTATGGCTCCGACAAGCCCGATACCCGCTACGGCATGCACCTGGTCGACCTGACCGACATCTTTGCCAACTCCAAGTTCAAGGTCTTCGCGACCGCTGCGAACGAGGAGGGCTCTGTCGTCAAGGCCATCAACGCCAAGGGCGCCGGTGCCTGGGCGCGTGCCAAGATCGATAAGCTCGCCGGCGTGGCCTCCACGTTTGGCGCCAAGGGCCTGGCCTGGATCGCCTTCCGCGAGGACGGCTCCATCAACAGCCCCATCGTCAAGTTCTTCTCGGACGAGGAGATGGCGGCTCTGCGCGAGCGCATGGACGTCGAGCCCGGCGACCTTGTGATGTTCGCCGCCGGCCCGCGCCTGCTCTCCGACGAGATCCTTGGCGGCATGCGTTCGCACATGGCCAACGCACTCGAGATCAAGCGTGAGGGTCACGACTTCCTGTGGGTCGTCAACTTCCCGCTGTTCCATTGGGACGAGGACCGCAAAGCCTACGCTGCCGAGCACCAGCCCTTCACCCTGCCGACCGAGACCGACATCGCCAAGATCGAGGCCGACCCGTTGGCAGCCGGTTCTTGCACCTACGACTTTGTCATGGACGGCTTTGAGGCCGGCGGCGGCGGCATGCGTATCCACAACGCCGAGATGCAGATGTCCATGCTCAAGCTCCTGGGCTTTACCGAGGAGCGCGCCGAGTCTCAGTTTGGCTTCCTCATGGAGGCCCTCAAGTTTGGTGCGCCCCCGATGGGCGGTTTTGCTCTGGGCCTGGATCGCGTGTGCATGCTGCTCACCGGTTCCGACTCCATCCGCGACGTCATGGCGTTCCCCAAGACGGCCAGCGGCTCCGACCTCATGTCGGGCGCCCCGAGTGCCGTTTCCGGCGCCCAGCTCAAGGACGTCAGCCTGCGCCTGATGTAGGCAAGCGGCTACATATTGCCTGTAACGAGGGAAGGACGCGTGCCTTCCCTCGTTTTTTATACGCAGAGGTTGTGAAGGCATAGGGTAACCGGGCGTCGCGGAAAGCGCGACCCAGAATTCGGCAAAATAATGGGGCACAGTTTCCGGTTGAGCTGTCTAACGGAAACTGTGCCCCAGAATGAGCGCTCAAAACGGGGCAGGCTTTCCGCAACAACTGTCTGGCGGAAAGCCTGCCCCAGTTTCTTATAGCGAGTCTCTCTGGATCAGCTGCATGTGCATCACGGAGGTGGTGGGCTCGGCACCCTTGATCATGTCGAGCGCAATGTTGGCGGCCATGTGGCCTTCTTCGCGCAGGGGCTGACGGACGGTCGTGAGCGCGGGGACACAGCGCGCCGCAATCTCGTGATCGTCGAAGCCGACGACAGAAACGTCCGCAGGAACGGATAGGCCTGCCTCGTTGAGCGCGGTGATGACGCCAGCCGCGATACGGTCCGATCCGCAGAGCACGCCATCGAAAGCAATCTCGCGCGCGAGGATCTGGTGCATGGCCTGATAGCCGTCTCCGTTGTTCCAGCCGGTATAGATAACGTTTGCGTCTGGGAGGTCTTCGCCCAAGACGGCACGGTAGCCGCGCAGGCGGTCGACAACAGCGGGGTTGTCTTGCGGTCCCAACACGGCGACGATATCTTTGCGCCCGCGTTCCTTCATGGCGAGTGCCGCAAAGTGTCCGCCCTCTTCGTCGTCAGAGTAGACTGTCGAGAACACATCGCGATAGGGGTGGCCCTCGAGCTGGCCGCACAACACGGTGGGTACGCCCAGCTCGCGCAGCACCTCGAGCAGCTCGCTGCCCTTGTAGGGGGAGACGTCGATCACGGCGTCGAACGAGCGGCGCTCAAAGTGCTCGCGTGCGCGGTTGCGCTCATGCGTAGAAGACGCCTGCAAGATAACGGGCAGATAGGACGACTCCGACAGTTCCTCGGTAATGCCGCTCAAAAACTCGCTATAGGTGGGGTCGCTGAAGAGTTCACTTAGGGGCTCGGTCACGAGCACGGCGATGATTTCCGTGCGCCCGACAGCGAGCGCTCGGCCACGAGCGTTGGGGACAAAATTGACTTCCTTGGCCGCCGCGCGGACGCGCTTTTTGGTTTCCTCGCTAATGCGGGGCGAATCGTTGAGAGCGCGCGATGCCGTGGAGCGCGACACGCCGGCAGCTGCGGCAACCTCGGCAAGCGTAGGTGCGGTGCGAACTGGTTGGGTCATGGCGTCTCCTGGAGAATGCGGTCGATGTTGTCGCTGATACGGGTTGGTGCGGATACAGCTTACTATAGTGCGCCTGAACAGCGTTCATGGTATCCGGTGACCGGTGTCGTTTTGCAACCAAGCCACAATCGAATACGTCTCGTGTGGGTGAGATATCAGCGGGCGTGGTGGTTGCCTACGAGCTTAAGAACGATGTCTTGCGCTGAGTGTCGATACTCAGGGTGACATAAGTGTCCCGGTTGTACAACCGGTTGCACCGTTAACCCGACCAAATCGACCGTTCAGCGGACAACCGGTTGCACAGTTTTTTGCATCGACCGTAAGATAAGGACAACCGGTTGCACAAGAATCACTACGATGACGAAGGAGCATCACCATGGACGCCATTAACGATTGGGAAAACCAAGCGCTCACCCACAGGAACCGCCTGGCACCCCATGCGTACTTTATGGGTTATGAGACCGCCGATCTCGCTGCAACGTACAGCCTCGAGCTGTCGCGCGGGTTTGTCCAGCTGTCCGGCTCGTGGCAGTTCCGCCTCTTTGAGGGCCCCGCTGCCGTCTCTAACGAGGAGCTTTCCACGTACGAGCCCGAGTGGGATCACGTGGAGGTTCCGCACCTGTGGCAGGTGGACGGCTATGGCAACCTTGCCTACACCGACGAGGGTTTTCCGTTCCCGGTGGATCAGCCGTTCGTTCCCTCTGACGATCCCACGGGCGTGTACCAGCGCATCGTCAACCTTCCCGCCGTTCCTGCCGGCGCTCGCGAGATCATTCGCTTTGACGGCATCGAGAGCTATGGCGAGCTGTACGTCAACGGTCAGTTTATCGGCATGACCAAGGGTTCGCGCCTGTCTGCCGAGTTCGACGTGACCGACGCGCTCGTCGAGGGCGACAACCTGTTTGCGGTCAAGGTCCTGCAGTACAGCGATGGCAGCTATATCGAGGATCAGGACATGTGGTGGGCCTCGGGCATCTTCCGCGATGTGTATCTTATGCAGCGTCCCGCCGCACACCTGGTCGACTTTAGGTTCCGCACGCACCGCGAGGGCGATGCCGCTCTGATCACGCTCGATACGGTTGCCGAGGGAGCTACCCGCGTTGTGTTTACGCTCAGTGATGGCGAGAACGTGGTGGCTACGGGTGAGTGCGTCGACGGCCATGCCGAGTGCAGCGTGACCGATGCCCACTTCTGGAATCCCGAGGATCCCTTCCTCTATGACCTTACGTTTGAGGTCTACGACGGTGACCAGGTCAGCGAGTACGTCCCGCATCGCCAGGGTCTTGCCGAGGTGACGGTCGAGGGCAATCATATCTACCTCAACGGCACTTACTTTAAGATGCATGGCGTCAACCGCCACGATCACGACGATCACAAGGGCCGCGCCGTGGGCCTCGATCGCATGCGCCGCGACCTGGAGCTCATGAAGCAGCACAACATCAACGCGGTGCGCACGTCCCACTACGCCAACGACCCGCGCTTTTACGAGCTGTGCGACGAGTACGGCATCATGCTGGTCGCCGAGACCGATATGGAGAGCCACGGCTTCGAGAATATCGGCAATATCGCCCTGGTCACCGACGACCCGGCATGGGAGCCGGCCTACGTCGACCGCATTGAGCGCCTGGTGATGCAGGAGCGCAACCACGCCTGCATCATTATGTGGTCGATGGGCAACGAGAGCGGCTATGGCTGCAACATCCGCGCGATGTACGCCAAGGCTCACGAGCTCGATGGTCGTCCGGTCCATTACGAGGAGGACCGCAACGCCGATACCGTCGACGTTATCTCCACCATGTACTCCCGTGTGTCGCAGATGAACGACTTTGGTGAGCATCCATTCCCCAAGCCGCGCATCAACTGCGAGTACGGTCACTCCATGGGCAACGGCCCCGGAGGCCTGTCCGAGTATCAGGAGGTCTTCGATCGCTGGGATTGCATCCAAGGCCAGTTTATCTGGGAATGGTGCGACCACGGTTTGGCTGCTGTGACCGAGGACGGCGTTGCCTACGATATGTATGGTGGCGACAACGGCGATTACCCCAACAACAGCAACTTCTGCATCGATGGCATGGTGTTCCCTTGGCAGCAGCCGAGCCCGGGCCTCACTGAGTATGGTCAGGTCATCTGCCCGGTTCGCATGGCTTACGACGACGAGGCGGGCGAGCTGACCGTCACCAACAACCGTTGGTTTACCACCCTTGAGGATGTCTGCCTGTCGGCGGAGACCCTGGTGGACGGCGACGTGGTCTGCCGCAAGACGCTCATTCCCGGTGCGGTTGCCCCCGGCGAGTCCGTCCAGCTTCCGCTAGTGATTCACGAGGCCGCGGTAGGCGAGACCCTGCTGACCGTGCGCGCCTACACCATGGCCGCTCACGTCTGGTGCGAGCCGATGTTCCAGTTGGGTGCTAGCCAGTTTGCCATCGCCAACCATCCGGCGCCGGCCATCGCTGCCCCCGCTCGTCCTGAGCTTACGGTCGAGGAGACCGAGCAGGAGATCCACATTCACTCCCTCAACGGCGAGCTGACCTTCAGCAAGGTCAACGGTACCGTGAGCGAGTGGAAGGCATCCGGCCGCGACGTCATGGCCTCTGGTCCCCAGGTTGGTTTTTGGCATCCGCTCGTCGACAACCACGCCCAAGAGTATGACTCCCTGTGGAAGGACAACTTCATCGATGTGATGCAGACGTCTACCCGCAAGGTTACTTGGAAGCAGGACGGCAATGCGGTCGTCGTTACCGTGAGCCAGCGTATTGCTCCTCCCGTCCGCGCGTTCGGCATGCGCGTCGAGCTCGTCTATACCGTGCTTCCGAGTGGCCGCGTCGACCTCAAGGTTTCCGGCGAGCCCTACGGCGACTATTCGGACATTATCCCGCGCATCGGCATCTCCTTCGAGGTTCCCGGTTGCGATCGCGCCGTCGAGTGGTATGGCCACGGCCCGGGCGAGAACTATCCGGACTCGCTGCGCGCCAACCCGGTCGGTCATTACCGCACTACGGTCGACGACATGTTCACGCCCTACGTTATGCCCCAGGACTGCGCCAACCGCGAGGGTACCCGCTGGGTCGCCCTGCGCTCCAGCCACGGTGACGGTCTGGTCGTGACGCGTCCGAGCGACGCCGCTTCCAATCCGTTCTCGTTCTCCGCATGGCCCTATAGCTGCGAGGCTATCGATAACGCCAAGCATGTCTACGATCTTGTCAAGGGCGATACGGTCACGGTCAACATCAACGACCAGTTGCTCGGCCTTGGCTCGAACTCTTGGGGTTCCGAGGTGCTCGATTCCTATCGCACCCGTTTTGAGAGCTTCAGCTTTGAGGTGTCCCTGCGACCGCTGACGTCTGCCGATCTGGCTCAGGCGCTGGCACCCATTAAGGAGGCATAAGCCATGCATATCTTTAACTCGCGTGCCGATTTCGACGCCCAGATGAAGTCCGTCAAGAAGTGGATGCGTACCGGTCAGGCACTCGACGGCGTTTCTGAACTGCAGCACGATGTGGCGTACTCTATCGGCGACTCGCTGGTGTATTGGTGGGTGAACGCCCACGAGGCGGCTACTGCCGATCTGGTCGGTCACCGTCGCTACCATGCCGTGCTCGCCCCGCTCGACGGCGACCTGACTGTCGAGGTTGCCCCCAAGGCAGGCCTCACCTGCACCCGCGCTTACAGCGATATCGATGATCGCGAGCGCTTTGAGGGGGCGGGGGAGACCGTGACGATTCCCGCCGGCGGCGTTGCCGTCGTCGAGATCGACGAGGCTTACCGTGTTATCGCCGAGGCTTCGGATCCCCGCGTCGTGGTACTGCACGTGACGGTCGAAGGTTATTCCTTCCCCAACAAGTAGTATTCGTCCGTTTGGACGTTTGCTTCGCGCCGTTAAGGGGGATGGCTTTGTTGACTCCCTTTTCCCCATTCCCCTTAGCAGGTGCGCCGTCCGCGATTGCACTTGCAGCTCGGACGGTTTTGGATGACATTTAATAGATGATTGGGAGGGCTTATGAGCTCTGAAAAACGAGGAACGATCGGTTCGTTCGCTCTGCTGGGCATGACGGTCGCCGCCGTGTTCGGTATCAAGAACATCATCAACAACAACGCGGCCATCGGCTTGGCAGCTGCGCCGTCGTTCTTCTTCGCCACGCTTTTGTACTTTGTCCCCTATACCCTGGTTACCGCCGAGTTCGTCGGCCTCAACAAGGACTCCGAGTCGGGCGTGTACGCATGGGTTAAGACCTCGATGGGTGGTCGCTGGGCGTTCCTGACGGCATTTAGCTACTGGTTCGTTAACCTGTTCTTCTTTGCGTTCGTCCTGCCCAATGTCATCATCTACGCGAGCTACGTGTTCTTTGGTGCCAACGCCGAGCTTTCGCAGCTGTGGATCACCATTATCGAGATCGTCGTCTTTGCTATCGCCACGTGGGTTTCGACCAAGGGCGCTAAGTGGATCGGCTCCATTTCCTCCTTCGGTTCGACCGCGGCTCTCGGCCTGACCGCCGTGTTCATCCTGCTGTCCCTGGCTGCTGCCTTTGGCGGCGTTGAGTTCGCTACGGCTCCTACTCCCGCTAACATGGCTCCCGACATGAGCAACTTCGCAACTGCGTGGGGCTTCTTCGGTACGCTTGCCTGGATCATCCAGGGCGTTGGCGGCGCTGAGTCTGTCGGCGTGTTCCTTAACGACCTTAAGGGTGGCGTCAAGGCCTTCGTGCGCACCGTCGTTATCGCCGGCCTGACCATCGGCCTTCTGTATGCAGGCGCTTCGCTGCTGGTTAACCTGTTCATCCCCGAGGGCAGCGTTGCCATCTCCACCGGCATCTTCGACGTGTTCGGCGCTGTCTTTGCCCACTTTGGCATTCCTATGGAAGTGTCCACGCGCGTCATCGGCTTGATCCTTCTCGCCGCTACGCTGGGTTCCCTCATGATGTGGGCCTCCGCTCCCATCAAGGTCTTCTTCACCGAGATCCCCAAGGGCGTCTTTGGTAGCAAGATCGTCGAGCTCAACGAGCATGGCATTCCTGCCCGCGCCGCTTGGCTGCAGTTCGCCATCGTCGTCCCCATCCTGATCATCCCGGCCCTGGGCTCCGGTAACCTCGACGACCTGCTCATGATTGTCACCAACATGACGGCTGCCACCGCTCTGCTCCCGCCGCTGCTGATTCTGCTTGCCTACTTTATGCTGCGCAAGAACTTCGATGCTGCTCCCCGTGGCTTCCGCATGGGCTCGCGCAGCTTTGGCCTGGTCGTTGCCGCATTCCTGCTTGTGGTCTTCTGCGTCGTGCTTATCTGCGGCACCATTCCGCTCGATCAGCCGCTGTGGCTGACGCTGGTCTACAACGTTGGCGGCGTGGTTGTCTTCCTGGGCCTTGCCGTGATGTGGTACAACCGCTACATCAACCGCCTGCGCGAGACCGATCCCGAGGCCGCCGAGAACGAGCTTCGCCCTTCCGTCCTCGATATGATGGAGTAGCGGCTAGGATTAATCTACGGCTGTGGAATAAATCGATTCCCTTTCCTAGGGAGGGGCCTTACGAGGCCCCTCCTTTTGTGTTTTGGGGCATGGATTTTGGACTCTGTGGGCAAAAAATGCCAAATATGAGTACTGTTGCAAAAGAGGTGTCATATTTTTCGGCCTGTTCTAAGTAAAAATGGGCTCACAATCAATTTATCTAACCCCCTTTAAAGGGCGTTTGACGGCTTTCAACCTCTTCGAATCGCTTAAAGTAAGCAATTTGCTCTCGATTTTGCTGCTACTAAATTGGTGGCAGTACTCATATTTGCCACTTTTTGCCCACGAGGTGCTCAGAGGAGCTCTCGACAAGCATCTAACGCTACAATAGCTACCACGTGGCTGGGTTTGCCGGCCGAATGTGCGATGTCGTGGGAGGGGACATGGTCGAATTTACGAAGACGATTAAAGATCCGTTGGGATTGCATGCCCGCCCGGTTGCGCTGCTTTATGACATTATCGCCAAGCATCGTAGTGACGTGTCGGTTTCGATTGGCAATCGTCATGTCGAT
Source organism: uncultured Collinsella sp. (assembly GCA_900542175.1). Taxonomy (GTDB): domain Bacteria; phylum Actinomycetota; class Coriobacteriia; order Coriobacteriales; family Coriobacteriaceae; genus Collinsella. The sequence continues at coordinate 49,969 of UQNC01000007.1, forward strand.
GGCCGCGACGTTATAGGGCTCATGGCACTCTGTGGCGAATGTGGCGAGGACATCGTGTTCCGCGTTTCGGGCGTGGATGAGGCCTCCTGTGTCACATCGATCAGAAATCTCTCGCTCTAAGCATGATAGGGCGCGGTAAAGGATGGTCCTTTGCCGCGCCTTTTTGTTTCGTATAGGAAACTTTTTTGAAATCTGAATGGGGACCCTTTCCAAAAAGTTAACCACGTGCTAGTTTACTATAGCGAACATAGACGTGGTTAACTTTTTACGCGTCGATGTTGAGGACGAACTGACGTTAGGAGCAACTCATGTCTTGCGGACCGCAGATGCCGGCCATGCCGCTTTCGATGGTAAAAGCGGGCGAAACCGTGCGCGTGTCTCGTGTAAAGGGCAATGAGGACATGAAACACCACCTCAAGGACCTCGGCTTTGTCGAGGGCAACGAAATCCACGTGGTGAGCTCGAGTGGTGCCAATATCATCGTCACGGTGCTGGGCGCACGTTTTGGCATCGATTCCAAGGTTGCCATGCACATCATGACCGTCGGTTAGTCTGCAGCATTTCATAAAAACCGAAAGGGGGACAAGAGGATGAAGACGTTGGGTGACGTTAAGGTGGGCGAGAGCTCCACCATCGTCAAGCTTCACGGTGAGGGTGCGCTTCGCCGCCACCTTATGGACCTGGGGCTCATCAAGGGCACTTCGTTCAAGGTCGTGAAGGTCGCACCGCTCGGTGATCCGGTCGAGATCAACGTGCGCGGCTACGAGCTTTCCATCCGCAAGGAGGAGGCGGCCGTCGTCGAGGTCCAGTAAGGGCTCGCGGCGTATATTTCTGCAGATAAAGTTAGGTATTTCTAACTTAATGCAGCAACTTTAAAGCACATTATCCAGCCCGTGCGGAGAAAGCAGCGCGGGCGCACAAGGAAGAAGGATTGAATGGCGGATTCTCAGATCCATGTCGCGCTGGCGGGTAACCCCAACTGCGGCAAGACCACGCTTTTCAACCTGATCACCGGCGCCAACGGCTACGTTGGCAACTGGCCCGGCGTCACGGTTGAGAAAAAGGAAGCCAAGCTCCTAAGCGACAAGAACGTTACCATCACGGACCTCCCTGGCATCTACTCGCTTTCCCCCTACAGCCCCGAGGAGCAATGCTCGCGCGATTACCTCATGAGCGGCGAGCCCGATGTTGTCGTCCAAGTTGTCGATGCCACCAACCTCGAGCGCAACCTGTACCTGGCGCTTCAGGTTATCGAGACCGGCCTGCCCGTGGTCGTTGCCCTCAACATGGCCGACTTGGTCGAGAAGAACGGCGACAAGATCGACACGGACAAGCTCTCCAAGAAGCTCGGCTGCCCGGTTATGATGATCTCCGCTCTTAAGAACAAGGGCATCAAGGAGCTCTTCGAGCAGGTCAAGAAGTCTGCAGCTTCCAAGGGCCAGGTGCCGGAGCACAAGTTCGACTCCTCCATCGAGGACGTTCTTGACCACATCGAAAACAATCTGCCTGCGAGCGTTCCCGCTAACAAGCGCCGCTATTACGCCGTCAAGCTGTTCGAGCGTGATGCGGACGCCTGCAAGCTCATCAACCTCACCAAGGAGAAGGCCGCTCGCGTGGAGGAGCTGGTCGCTCAGTGCGAGCAGGACTGCGACGACGATGCCGAGTCCATCATCACCGGTGAGCGCTACGGCGTGATCGCACACATCATCGACGAGTGCCTCACCAAGGCCCCGGCCAAGATGAGCACCTCCGAGAAGATCGACCGCGTGGTTACCAACCGTATCCTGGGCCTGCCGATTTTTGTCGTCATCATGTTCTGCGTGTACTACATCGCCGTTTCCACCTTGGGTGGCACGGTGACGGACTTCACCAACGACCAGCTCTTCGGCACCGACGGCTGGTACGTGCTCGGTCAGGGCCGCGACGCTTACGACGCGGCTGTCGAGGCCGCGGGTGACGACGCCGACTCGGTCGACCCGGCACAGTACGGCCCCTATGTCCCGGGTATCACCACCATGGTGCACGATGCCCTCGTGGCGGGTGGCACCGAGGACGGTGGCCTGGTCGATTCGCTGGTCTGCGACGGCATCGTTGGCGGCCTGGGCGCCATCTTCGGCTTTGTGCCGCAGATGTTCCTGCTGTTCGTGATGCTGTCCTTCCTGGAGGACTGCGGCTACATGGCCCGCGTCGCCTTTATCATGGACCGCGTGTTCCGCCGCTTTGGCCTGTCCGGTAAGTCGTTCATCCCCATGCTCGTGTCCTCGGGCTGCGGCGTCCCCGGCGTCATGGCCACCAAGACCATCGAGAACGAGAAGGACCGCCGCATGACGGTCATGACCACCACGTTCATCCCCTGCGGCGCCAAGCTGCCGATCATCGCCCTGCTCATGGGCTCCATCATTGGCGATTCTTCCACCACGGCCGCATGGATCAGCCCGCTCTTCTACTTCCTGGGCGTCTTTGCCGTCATCGCCTCGGGCCTCATGCTCAAGAAGACCAAGCTCTTCGCCGGCCGTCCGACCCCGTTTGTCATGGAGCTTCCTGCCTACCACTTCCCGGCGATCCGTTCCTGGGCGCTGCACGTGTGGGAGCGCTGCTGGGCCTTTATCAAGAAGGCCGGCACGGTCATCTTTGCGTCCACCGTCGTCGTTTGGTTCCTCTCCAACTTTGGTAGCTATAACGGTTCCTTTGGCTTCTTGCCTGCGATGGACGGCATCCCCGAGGAGTTTATGGACTACTCCGTGCTCGCCATGCTCGGCAACCTGGTCGCTTGGATCTTCGCCCCGCTCGGCTTTAGCACCTGGCAGGCCACCGCGCTGACCGTCTCTGGCCTCGTCGCCAAGGAGAACGTCGTCGCCACCGCCGGCTCGCTGCTGTCCGTCGCCGACGCGGGCGAGACCGACCCGAGCCTGTGGACCGCGTTTGCCGGCATGTTCCCCACCATGGGCGCTTGCGTTGCCTTCGGCGCCTTCAACCTGCTGTGCGCTCCGTGCTTTGCCGCCATTGGCACCATCCGCAACCAGATGGACTCTGGCAAGTGGACCGCGATTGCCATCGGCTACGAGTGCGCCTTCGCTTGGGTGATCGGCCTGTTCATCAACCAGTTCTACAACTTGCTTGTTCTGGGTCAGTTTGGCATCTGGACGGTTGTGGCCATTGTGCTGCTGGTTGCGATGCTCTTCCAGATCTTCCGTCCCATGCCCAAGCATGTATGGACCGACGAGGACGAGACCAACACTGCTTCCGCCGCAGTTTCCGCTTAAGTCCGAATAAGGATTAACCCCTTTCCACGAGCCCGGGTGTCCCAGCGACACTCGGGCTTTTTGGTGGGGGAGATGTGGCGTTTCCGCAGATAAAACCGACCAAAATAAACCTGTCCCTTTTTGCTAGGTGGAGAATGGGGTAAAGTAAGTGATGGCTAACTAGAGGAGGCTTGCTATGGCACCTATCGATATTGTTGTACTGGCTGTTATCGGTATTGCGTTTGTCGCGGTATGTGTGCGCATCTACCGCAAGGGCACCTGTGCCGACTGCGCTCAGGGTGGCGTTTGCACGGGGCATTGCTCCAACAAAAAGACGTGCGCCGCACTTAAGGGTGTGGACAAAATCGCCGAAGACTTGGGCCGCGGTATTCATTAGCCGACCGGCGTTTGGGTATGTTTGGCCGCGGATACGGCGGTTGCTGATACGATAAGTACGTTAGCAACTGCCGCCGAGCGGCTCAAACGAAAGGAACCCTGTATGGAGTCCTCTGCCTATCCGATGCTCTTTAGCCCGATCAAGGTCGGTACGACCGAGGTCAAGAACCGCGTCTTTATGCCGCCGGTATCCACCAACTTGGCCGATCATGGCTATGTGACCGACGATTTGGTCGATCATTACCGTGCCCGCGCCAAGGGCGGCGTGGGCCTCATCATCACCGAGGTCGTGACGGTCGAGCCCACCTATACCTATCTGCCGGGCGATATGTGCTGCTACGACGACACGTTCATCCCCGGCTGGGAAAAGCTCGCCGCCGCCGTGCATGAGTACGGCTGCAAGATTATGCCGCAGCTCTTCCACCCTGCCTACATGGCTTTTAACGTTCCGGGCACGCCGCGCTTGATCGCTCCGTCCTTTGTGGGCCCGTCTTACGCCCGCGAGGCACCGCGCCCCATCACGGTCGATGAGATCCACGAGCTCACGCACCAGTTTGGCGACGCTGCCGTGCGTATGCAGAAGGCCGGCGTCGATGGCGTCGAGGTCCATGCGGCGCACGCCCACGGTATGCTCGGCGGCTTTTTGACTCCGCTCTACAACAAGCGCACCGACGAGTACGGCGGCTCGCTCGACGCCCGCATGCGCTTCCTGCTCGAGGTCATCGCCGAGATTCGCGAGCGCTGCGGCAAGGACTTTATCATCGACGTCCGCATCTCGGGCGATGAGTACACCGATGGCGGCCTGACCCTCAACGACATGATCTACGTCTCACGTCGCCTGGAGAAGGCCGGCGTCGACATGATTCATGTGTCGGGCGGCACCACCATCAAGCGCGGCTCCGCGATTCCCGCCGCCGGTACGCAGCAGGCCTCGCATGCCGCCTGCTCGCGCGAGATCAAGAAGCACGTCAACATTCCCGTCGCCACGGTCGGCCGCATCAACGAGGCCTGGATCGCCGAGGAGCTGATCGAGGACGGCGCTGCCGACATCTGCATGATGGGCCGCGCCAATCTGTGCGATGCCGAGTTCTGCAACAAGGCCGCTGCCGGCAACGCCGACGACATCCGCCCCTGCATCGGCTGCCTGCGCTGCCTGAACGGCATCATGTTCGGCAAGCGCATTTCCTGCACCGTCAACCCGGACGTGGAGCGCGACGAGGCCGGCTACGAGCCTGCCGCCGAGGCCAAGAACGTACTGGTTGTGGGCGCCGGTCCTGCGGGCATGGAGGCGGCGTTCATTGCCGCCAAGCGCGGTCACAACGTGGTGCTCGTGGATAAGCAGGACGAGCCGGGCGGCGAGATGCGTATCGCAGCCGTTCCGCCGGCAAAGCAGGAACTCACCCGCGTGATCAAGTATCAGTATCGTCGCCTGGCCGAGGCCGGCGTGAAGTGCGTATTTGGCACCGAGCTTACTGCCGAGGACATTCAGCGTGACTACGCCGGCTACGAGGTCGTCCTAGCTTATGGCGCCGAGCCCATCGCTCCGGCCTTCATGCAGGGCTTTAAGCAGGTTATGACGGCTGACGACCTGCTGGGTGGCGAGGCTTTCCCGGGCAAGAAGATCGTTATCGTGGGCGGCGGCACCGTTGGCTGCGAGACGGCCGATTACTTGGCCCCGTTGGTCAATGACCTCTCGCCGGCCAATCGCGATGTCACCGTTATCGAGATGACCAAGACGCTCGCCGCCAACGAGGGCGGCGCCGGTCGCGCGGTGCTCATCACGCGCATGCTCTCCAAGGGCGTTCACGTGCTGACCGAGGCCAAGGTGACCGAGATCACCGAGGACACCATCAGTTACGAGAAGGACGGCGAGGTCCGCACCATCACCGGTGCCGATACGCTGGTGCTTGCCATGGGCTATCGTCCCAATACCAAGCTGGCCGACGACCTTGCCGCTGCTGGCGTTGCTGCCCACGTACTGGGCGATGCCCAGAAGTGCGGCAACATCCGCGATGCCATCGGCGACGGCTACAAGATTGCCTGCGAGCTCTAGTCAACCCCTTGGTGCGTGGGGGACAGGTTGGTTTGCACCAAGTTGATGCATGTAAACCTGATTCCATTGCGCCAGTCGATAGCAAAACACGGCGGCCGTCCCGTTTTGGGACGGCCGCCGCTTGCGTTATATCAAAGAAAGATCATTGTCGAGCCTTAAATGCCTTTTGTCTGTGCGACTTCCGCAATCATGTTGCGGTTGTACACCAGATGCAAATACATCGCCTCGTGCGCTACGGTGGGGTTGCGCGCGGCGATGGCGTCGGCCACGCCACGGTGAGTGCGGATGGTCTCCTCGACGAGGTTGCCGCCATCCCAGGGCGGCTTCATGGAGTAGCGCCCGTACGCATCGAATTGCTCCTCTCATAGATGTGCGGCACAAAGAGCCCCGAGTTCATGCGAGCTCGGAGCTCGTTTCGTTTGGATTGCAGATGTATTGACAGGCGAAAACAGTCTGCGTCCGATATTGAGCCATACGAAAGCGAAATTATGCGTCTTAATTCCGTACGCAAATCAAGACGAAAATCATTTGCGTCTTGGATAAATCAGTACGCAAACGGTTTTCGTCTTATAATACGGTCATGAATAGTACGAAACGAAGAGGTTGTGCATATGGTTGTTAGAGAGAGCCCTACAGTCGAATACAAGGAAAGCGTTACGCCGACGTTTCTTAAAACGGTGAGCGCCTATGCAAACTACGGGACGGGCAAGATTGAGTTTGGCGTTGATGACGAGGGCGTGGTTGTCGGCCTTGCGGATCCGGTCGCAGAGTGTCTCCGCATCGAGAACATGATTAATGACAGCTTGGACCCCGCTCCCCGTTACACGCTCGAGCCCGATGAGAAACACGGGACCGTAATCCTTACGGTTTATGAGGGCCAGGACAAACCCTATCGAAGCAAGGGAAAGGCCTACAGGCGAAACGATTCGGCAACAGTGGAGGTCGACCGGTTTGAGTATGGCAGGCTGACGCTCGAAGGCAGCAACGTAACGTTCGACGCGCTCACGTCGGCTCGCCAGGACTTGAGTTTTCACACGCTCGAGCATAAGTGTGTTGAACATCTCGGCATTTCTGAACTAACGTCGGATATTATGCGCACGCTTCGCTTGCTCGGCAAGGACGGCTATACCAACGCTGCGGCGATTTTGGCGGATAAGAATGATTTTCCGGGCATCGATTGCGTCCGTTTTGGTGATACCGAGGATGTGATCTTGGATCGCGAAGCGGCGACAAATGTATCCGCAATTGAGCAGGTGGACAGGGCGGTAGCTATGTTTGCACGCTACTACCGTTATGAGCGTATCGAAGGGATGGAGCGCGTCCAAACCGATCGAATTCCTCTCGAGGCGTTTCGCGAAGCTGTCGCAAATGCTTTGGTGCATCGGACGTGGGACGTTCGAGCGAACGTTCAAATTGCCCTGTACGATGATCGCGTCGTTGTGACCTCTCCTGGATCGCTGCCCGCCGGTTTGACGACGGAACAATACCTGTATGGGCAGATATCCGTGCTCAGAAACCCCATCGTTGCAGAGGCCTTCTTAAAGCTGGATTACATCGAGAAATTTGGTACGGGAATCGCGCGCATTAGACGTGCCTATCGCGATTCGATCAATCAACCAATTTTTGATGTTCGCGGCGGCATGGTGGCCGTCACATTGCCCGTTACCGATGCCCTTGAAGGGTCCGAGGAAGAGGTCCAGGTTCTCAAAGCCTTGTCGGGCGGTCGAATTATGTCGCGAAGCGAGATTGAAAAACAGACGGGGCTGAGCCGCATGCGGACGTTGGCGGCACTCGAATCTCTGCTTGAACGGAATGCAATCGTAAGGCAGGGAACCGGGCGGGCCACGAAATACGAGCGCTCATAGTCAAAAAGAGCCATGGTACAAGACGGACCCCAAGCCAGCGTTGAACTGCGCCCCAATTCTTGGACGGGCTAATAAGCGGCCTACGCCGCACATAGG